>RZYY01000372.1 GCA_009930115.1 Sphingobacteriia bacterium
CGATACCTGGTTTTCATCCTGGCTCTGGCCGATTTCAGTTTTTGATGGGATTCGCTACCCCGATAACCCGGACATCAAATATTATTACCCGACAAACGATCTGATTACTGCACCGGAAATCCTTTTTTTCTGGGTAGCCAGAATGATAATGGCCGGACTGGAATACCGCCAGAATATTCCGTTCAAAAATGTTTACCTCACCGGAATTGTGCGCGACAAATTGGGACGTAAGATGTCAAAATCGCTTGGAAATTCTCCTGACCCGATTGAGCTGATGAAAAAATACGGAGCTGACGGTACACGTGCCGGAATGTTACTGACTTCTCCTGCCGGAAATGACCTTCCTTTTGACGAAAGCCTCTGTGAACAGGGAAGAAACTTTGCCAACAAAATATGGAATGCGCTCAGGCTGGTAAAAGGTTGGGAAGTGGATGATCAGATTAATCAATCCGACACAAGTAAAATTGCTTTGGAATGGTTTGATGCTCAGCTAAATGAAACTTTGGGCGACATTGACGACCATTTTTCAAAATACAGGATTTCGGATGCATTGATGCTAACCTACAAACTCATTTGGGATGATTTTTGCTCATGGTTTCTCGAAATGATCAAACCCGGATATGAAAAACCTATTGATCGCATTACGTTCGATCATACCATCGGCCTGTTCGAAAAACTAATGCAAATCCTGCATCCGTTTATGCCATTCCTGACGGAAGAAATCTGGCATTTGCTCCGTGAAAGAACAAATGAGGATTGTATCATGGTGTCATCATGGCCACAAAAACATCGGGTCAAACATAAAATCCTCGACCAGTTCACTTTTGCCAGGGAAGTTATCATGGCTGTGCGAACCCTGAGAGCTGAAAAAAATATTCCGATGAAACAACCGCTGGATTTTTATATCAAAAAAAATCTTGACCAGGCACCTGATACTACTTTTGACGGAATTGCTGCCAAACTTTGCAACCTGAGCAAGGTTACTTATACGGATGAAAAAGTTGACAATGCAATGTCCTTTGTTGTAAAATCCACTGAGTTTTATATACCCGTTGGCGAACTGGTGAATATTGAAAATGAAATTTCAAGGCTGAAGGAAGAATTGGAATACACCAGAGGTTTTCTGGCTTCGGTAAATAAAAAATTAAGTAACGAGCGCTTTGTCAGCGGTGCACCAGCAGCTGTGGTCGAGAAAGAGCAACAAAAGAAAAATGATGCCGAAAACAAAATTAAGGTGCTGGAACAACAACTGAATTCTTTCAAGCATTGAGTGCAGTTTTAACAGGATAATTAAATTTGTTGATTGCTTAAAATTCGTAAAACGTAATAATATTTGAACAATTTCAATTTTTTCTGTAAAGAAAATTTCATGATGAGTACGTTTAACAATAAATCCAGTAACTTTGCATAAAATAATTATTTAATCATTTAATTCTAACAGTTATGAAACGATCAGGCTTACTGTTTTTTATTCTTCTG
>RZYY01000373.1 GCA_009930115.1 Sphingobacteriia bacterium
GAAAGGAGCTTGCAAAGGTTTCGTTTTCATTACTTTTTCAGGAACATTGAGGGAATGTGGGCTTCGACATCGCAAGAAAACCCTGAGGATTCAAGAACATCTGGTAAACTCTACCCTGTACCGAGAATCAAATCGGAAGACGGACATCGTGTACTGGAACTTTTGTATTGTGATAACTGCGGCACAACATTTTTTGGCGGTAAAAGGGGAGCACCAGGTGACACAAATGCTTTCTGCGAATTACTTCCAGTGAGCCCTAACATCGAGGGCATCCCTGAAAAAACATCAGCAAAACTGGTGGAAAAAAGAACATACCAGGAATATGGTGTTTTCTGGCCACAAGGTGATCAGGAGTTTATTCCTCATGAACGGACACGGGGTGAATGGAATCAGCTTCACGATGCTTGGTGGAGGCAAATAACCGTAGAAAATGCAACTTCTACTGAATATACAGCTCAATGGGTTGAAGCATACCTAAATAAATACTCTGGCGAAGTGGTTCCATACAGTATTGAGGTTGAAGAAAAACCTGAAAACTGGGTAAATGGATATTTTTTAAGGGTACTCAGGGATTCGGATAACTCCGATGTTGCTGATACAAGGTTAAAAGCAAACAGAGATGAGTTTGGAAATATGATAGACACGCACAAAGCACTTCCCTGTACCTGTCCGGCTTGTGGTGTCAATGAACAATACAGGGCTAAAGGATCATCAATTCGTGGATTCAGGACTGGTTTCTCAAAAACCACCCAGTTATTTGCAAAGGAGTTGGTTTATCAGTTACCTGACAGTGCTAAGCAAAGAAAGCTCGTAGTGTTTTCTGACAGCCGTGAAGATGCAGCACAAATCGCTAATGGAATAGAAAGAAACCACTTTACGGATTTACTGCGTGAAATACTGATCCAGGAGCTGCAAAATAACCTGTTGACGAAAGCCAGAATTCTGGAAGCACTAGAAAGTGGAGAAGACACAACCGAATTTGAGGAATTTAATTCATCACAATTTTATGAAATCGAGGAAGCATTTGAGGAAATCAATACTATTAGTGCTGATGAAAGCAATCCAAGAAAAAAACAACGGAGGGAGAAGGCTATCCAGAAGGTTGAAAAAATAAAAAACCGGACAATCAGTGTGAATGACCTTATACATTTGATGAATACGAATGAATGTGCTCCTTTAATCAAATGTTTCGTGCAACTCGGAGTTAATCCAGGTGGTCCTTCCATCCATTTGCAAAACATTCCCAGGACAAGCACCCCTTGGTATTCAATGTTTGACTTTGAGGTTGGAACCTGGATGAATGACAACCCTGAATTTCAGGAAGAAATTAAAAGGGGGACATTGGTTCAATTGGCCAGCCTATTTTTTGGGAACTTGTTCTATTCTATTGAAGCCTCAGGATTGGGCTATTTGACCGTGAACCATGCTGCTGCCCCTTTGGAATATAACGCTAGCAGAGCAGGATTAGCC
>RZYY01000374.1 GCA_009930115.1 Sphingobacteriia bacterium
CCCATGTATTGGTTGGGAGCAGGTCGGTGTTTACGGATGTTTTATTTACCGTAATAATACTGGTATCGGATACAAGTTCCGTTACCCAGAATGCCTCCTTTTCCAAAGTGTCGGGCAGATAAATCCAGATGGTTGCATCAAAAATATTGGCCTGTGATCTTAAATAACCGCTGATATGCTGTGTCCATGAAATACAATGCTGGTTATTGTTGCCGCATTTCAGGATTTTGGCGGCTTTGAGTGTATCTGTCAGAACATGGCACGTGTCAAATTCCCAACAGACATTGGAATGTTTGCTGAAATTGCAAAGACTGCCTCGGAGATAGTTTCTGTAGTGAGGTTCGCCTCTTTTCATTACGATGCAAGAGCCCTGATTGTAATGAGATTCCTGCAGTGATACAGAAAAATATTCATGCGACAATGCATAAAGCGACATGGGGGTCTGAGCATTTTCTGCAATAATCAGATAATGATATTGTTCATCTGAGAGTTGTTTCAGAAGGTCTGAAAAATCTTTATTTGAGCGATAAAAGAAATAATGCAGTTTGTTGGCGACACCATATTTATCTTTGTAGAAGTCTGCGATTTTTTGATCATAAGAGCACAACACCATTATTGAATCAAGTGAGTGCGTTTGGGTAAAAGCTTTTATCTCTCTACCTGTTTCTTCGTACGGCGAATGGTAAAAGTATTGGTAATGATCGCGGCTCCAGATTAGTGAATGAATAAGTATGAGCGACCATATTACAGTGATTCCTATGACATGCCGAAGGTTTATTTTTTCGTAGAAGCTGAACACAAAAACAATGATCAAAGGGAATGAAAACAGCATCAGAGAATATCTGTTGAAAAACGGATAGTTGTTTGAAAATAAAAAGACAGAAGCTACTGAAATCGTTGTTAAAACCAGCAACACGACATGAAATTTCCCAAAGCGTATTTTTCTTAACAGGGCTGCAGCGAAAAAACCATATAGTGCAATCAGTACAAATGCGCCTGCTACTATCCATGAGAAATCGAAAGCATATTTCAAAAAACCAATAGAATAATCTGTAGCCGAAGTAACTGAAACGTGATTGAACTCAGTTATTTTGAGCTGATTGAGAGTGAGAGGAATGTGAGGGACAATGGCAATGATTATAATGATGCAAGCAATCAGGTATTTTTTCAGATCTTTTCCTCTCAGGTAAAACAGACCAGTGAGAATAAGGGAAACAACAATAATCAGCGAAAAGTAGTGAATGTAGCTGCTTAAAATGGCTCCTGTTATGAATAAAAGAAAATTGTATCGGTAATTATTTGTTGTTAGCAGAACGAGGCGAGCCCAGCCAAGTAGCATGAGCAAAACAAAGAAAAGGCCTCCGGCATACGGCAGAGCCATTTGGCTGTGAATAACAAAGAAATGCATGAATGCCAGTGTACTCGCAGAAAGCAGTCCAACAGCAGGCGAGTACCATTCACGACCGA
>RZYY01000375.1 GCA_009930115.1 Sphingobacteriia bacterium
GATTGATGGCTCAATACGCAAAATCGATTTCCCGGGTTTCAGCTTTACCGAAGCGCCATGGGTGCACAAATACAATGGCAAATATTACCTGACTTATGCCACTGAATTTCCCGAGAAAATTGCTTATGCTATGGCCGATAATATTCAGGGACCGTGGGAATATAAAGGTATTTTGAACGAAATTGCCGGCAACAGCAACACCAATCATCAGGGAATTATTGAATTTAAGGGTCAATGGTATTTCCTGTATCGCAATGGGGGAATTAATACAGATGGTGGAAGTTACAGTCGCTCGGTTTGTATCGACAAAATGTATTATAATGCCGATGGTACTATCCGGAAAATAGAAATGACCACAAAAGGAGTTCAATAATCCGAAATCCGCTATAAAGGAAGAATTATTGTTTTTCGGTCAGATATTTCCAGTAGCGTTTTGGTAAATGCTGCCGGTGAAGTTTCAGGTTGATACGTTCTCTGATAGTAACAGATTTAAAGTACTGCTTCCAGAGTTTCTGAAATTTCTGCTCATCTTCAGCCATTCGTTCCCTGTCAATCTTTCCATCGGGAAACATACCGGCATTTTCAAGAGTCATTTCTTTAGCAGTTTTCAGGTTGTAGTAAAAGCCGTAATTTCGTTTTGTATCGTAAATTATCCATTTCTGATCGGCAAAACGGTGAGTGAAATGCTGAATGACAAGTGGCAGACAATTGTGATCAGGCGAAACCGGCGCGAAAAAAATATCATCTGCTGTTTTCTGAAACCGCACAAATTCAATCAGCCGGTGTCTTTCGGTATTTACTTTTTTTGCCAGATTGCGCATCTGCAACACATCATCATCCGTAAAATTCATTTCGATAGAAACTTTACTGTCAAATGTTTTCCGAATGTATCTGAAGAGCAGCTCATCACAGTTTTCTGTTTCCGAAAGCCATACCGCGGTAAGCATATTGAAAGTAACCGGCATCATTTTTTTCTTTAATGCCCTGTAAACCCTGTCTGATTTATCAGTATCGGTTACCACCGTGAAACTTTCTTCTATAAAAAGCGGTTCAATATCGCCCGTAACCAATAATTTATCGGGAAAAGTTTTGCGGTTGTACGCATCGAAAACCGCCGTAAGCAAACCTTCGAAGGTTTTATCGTAGTGAAAAACTATCATGCAGTGCAGGTTAAAAAAAAACACAATCATTGATTAATCGGGAAAAACAAATGACAATTGCTGCCTGTTTTCCTGTTCTTTCTGAACTTTCTTCCGGGTTAGTATAGATCTTACATATTCGGGCGAAGTGCTGCTTACGTTGGCGACGCTCAGTTCGTTGCAGGTGATAAAATACTGAGCTTTTTTCATTACCACACCAATTTTCTTCAAATCAGAACTTCGCAGTCGTGCATATCGTCTCGATACCACGATAAGTTTGGCTGATTTTACACCGATACCCGGAACACGGAGCAGCGTAGTGTAATCG
>RZYY01000376.1 GCA_009930115.1 Sphingobacteriia bacterium
GGATAGTACCGTGCGTACACTTCATTCATTGCGGCAAAGTTGTCCATATTATCCAGCAGGCAGGTTGATTTCACCACATTATCAAAAGTATAACCAGCTTCGGTGAGTATAGCCCCAATGTTTTTCATCACCTGTTCGGTTTGCTCTTTAATGCCGCCTTCGACAATTTTTCCGGTTTCAGGATTGATAGGTATCTGACCGGAGATAAACAAATGGCCGTTTTGTTCAATTGCCTGGCTGTATGGTCCGACAGCCTTGGGTGCTTTTTCGGTGTGAATTACTTTTTTCATTTTACAAAATTTTAATTATAAGAAATTATGTTAATCATTTTCAATTATTTACAAATTAACACAAAGAAGCTTCAAAGATACTTTATTCCCTGTTATCTGAATCCATCCCTGAAATCTTTCTTTCGGTCGTATTTCAAATCCTGCAAAATTGCCGCCTTCACGTTAATCCCGAAACTCCAGCTTTTCCGAAAGCCGAGCGGAGTCCAGCTAAAACGCATTTCCCAGCAATGCAGGTCACGGTAAAAATCTAATGTGGTAAAAGAAAATTTCTTGTCGTCAAAATCATAGCCGGTTCTAAATCCCATTTTCCATTTGGGTGTCAGGTTAAGATCACCGGTAAGGCCAACAGTTTGCACACGTGTTCTGTTATCCATCCATTCATAGCTCATAAAACGCGGGTTATTGGTAAACCTGAGGTTATAGGTCAAATTCAGGCTCCACGGGTTGTTCCAGTTGATGTACATATCAGGGTTATCGAGTACATCACTGATTTCCTGCTCGGTGTATTTGTCCTCCAGGGTAAGTTGTTCTTCTGTATTTGTTTGTTGTGATGTTGTTTGCTGCTGTCCTCCTTTTTTGAAATCACTATGACTGATCCTGAATGATATGCCAAAATTCCAGGTAGTATTTCTCATCCGAAATATTCGCCTGTTGATGTCCCACTCAAGTTGGTTGATGGTCCGGCCGAGTGAATCCACAGCATAGGGGTCCCAGCTGCTCGAATAATTGATGCTTAATCGTTTGAATAATGTTGTACGGCCACTGATACTAACTGCTGACCAGTTTAGCGAATCCTTGGCCAGATCATAGCCCGCTGAAATACTCAGATTTTCGATTAAAACAACTTTACGTGTACCCGAAACAGTATCTTTTCTTGATCTTACCTTGGCTTCCAGATTATTTGACAGAGAGAAAGAAAGATTTCCTGATTTCCCGTCCTGCGGCCCACCGTAAAGTAATCCTTCGAAGTAAGAATAGCGCTGCGTATCGCCCTGCTGATTAATTTGTACTTCGTCCCAATAACCCCAGCTTTCAGCACCAAAATCAGGCCGCAGGCTAAAACTAACCGAAGGAGTTAAAACGTGTCGCACCGCCATCAAAGGCCCTTTGCTAAATTGAAACATTCCGTAAAGTTTTGTATTAAGTAAAGCCGAATAGGAAAAATCCCTGGCGGCG
>RZYY01000377.1 GCA_009930115.1 Sphingobacteriia bacterium
GTTCAAGGATTCAACTTTCAGGACATCAACGACAACGCCATCTCAGCGGTGAAAAAGCTAGAGGTAAAAAGACTCCACTTCAGCCGAAAAAAAAGACACATTCAAATTGGTGCCATTACAGCCGACAGTTTACTTTTCAACGTACATATTTTTCCAGACGATTCATCCTCCAACCTGGAAAAATTTCTGCTCCAGTTTTCTGATACAGACACGACTGGGGTGACGCAACCTGGCAAAGCCTGGTCTATCGGGATCGACCGGGTTTCGCTTGCAGGTGCGCACGTCGAAAACCGAAATTTTAACAAAATACCCATACCGGCAGGAATCGACTGGAACCATACAGTTTTATCCGGAGTAACCGGAGAAATAAAAAATGTTTTAGTTACAGATTCACTGATCACAGCAAACATCAAACATTTGGAATTTCGGGAAATAAGTGGCCTCACGGTTTCTGCCTGTTCCGGTGATTTCACGCTTTCTTCATCGGAAATTTCGGTGGATGAAGTAAAAATAAAAACCGCGCATTCCGATTTGGATTTTGACTTTGCACTCCTTTTTGAAACCCTGTTGGATTTTCAATATTTTATTGATTCGGTACCCATACAAGGAGAATTCCGCTTATCAAGGCTCGCTTTGGACGACCTTGTATTTTTTGTTCCAGACCTGCAGGGGATAAAAGACTTTATCTGGATTCAGGGTGATATCAGCGGGCCTGTAAGTAATTTAAACGGAAAAAACCTGGAATTAATTGCCGGGACACACACACGTCTTCTGACTGATTTTTCTATTTTGGGTTTACCGTACATCGACCAAACCCGTTTTACCTTTCAGATTGATGAATTATTTACCACGCCAACCGATATTAGCGGGTTTTCGTTACCTGCCACTGAAGGTGCATTCTATCTTTCCCTGCCTGAGGTTCTCGATTCATTGCAATACGTTGTTTTAACCGGTTCATTTACAGGAACCCTGACTGATTTTATCTCCAAGGCTACATTAAAAACCAATCTCGGAACGGCCTCAGCGAATATCCGGTTGCATCAGAATTCTTTAACAAATAAACTGGAATACAAAGGCCGTATTAAAGGAAAAGGGATAAATGCAGGTGTAATCTTGCAGCAGCAGAACCTATTGGATCGGTTCAATCTAACCATGGAAATTGATGGAAAAGGAATTGATCCTGCCACCATGCAGGTTTCCTTAACCGGATCCATTGATTCACTGGGATTTATGGACAACAAATTTACTGAGATTACCATCAACAGCAAATTTATTGAAAACACAGCCAATGGAACCATAAGCATCCGCGACGAATTAGGCTGCGTTGAAATTGGCGGAAACGTTGATTTACAAAGAGAAACGCCTTATGCTAACCTCACAGTTGACATCAAGGATATGGACGTGTTTGGCTTGCATCTTACCGACAGCAACCATATGGCCAAAGTTTCAACCACTCTCTATGCAG
>RZYY01000378.1 GCA_009930115.1 Sphingobacteriia bacterium
CCTCCACAGGATAAGCCACCTGAATCGTTTACATAAAAAACACCAATATAATCTCCGGGTTGAAGGGGGTATCCATTAATGTTTGGATTTGAGCTCAGTGGGATAGAAATAATGTGGGTAACCGGAGTTGGAACATAATCCCATCCTGGCGGTAAACCTTGTGTAAATGCCCCTTTTAAAAAGAATAAACAAACAAGAATATTCAGAAAGTATGTTATGTTGATTTTCATGGTTTTTTGGTATTTTTATCTCCAAAATTTGTGTAAAATTACTAAAACGAATACACCTGACAATAACTTTTCTGACTGTATTAAGTATATCTCTTCTGATTTTTCTCCATTGTTTAAGGAACAAAAGGGTTTTCCCAGGTATTGACCAATTAAAAAAAAAGGAGGTCTGATTTGCTCAGACCTCCTTTTAAGGTATTCAAATTAATGATTATTTAATGGTAATTCTTCTGGTAATAAAACCAGCTTCAGCAGTTTCGATTCTTACGAAATAAATTCCGGAGGAATAATTCGAAACATTGATCTGGAAGTTATTACCGGTAACGATTTCATTGTAAACAGTCTGCCCTACATAATTAACCAGAGATACACTCTTGATTGTGTAATTGGTAACGATATTCAGCACATCATTAACCGGATTCGGGAAGATGTTCAGATTGAAATCACTGGTAAGATTTCCAACTGCAGTAGCGGTAATTGTCATTCCGGTAACAACTGATAAACCATTAACTTCAAAGGTATTGTCATAATTTGGCATATTACTGTCATAAGTAAATGCAAGGTCAAATGTTTCACCACTTGATGGACGATAAAGTCTGAAGTTCATGTTTTCACCAGTTTCAAAACCATTCAACAGATTGTTCATAGGATCTACACCCATTGGTACAAGTACCATTGAACCATTTTGATATTCAGCAACACCGACACAGAAATCACTGTTGTTAAATGCACCAAGAATATCACCAGGTTGAATCTGGGCAAATGCTTGCTCATTGAACATAATAAAGTGAGGCTGACCCGTATTGTCAACTTCATTCCATGGTGAATTGGCTACATAGAAACTCTTCAATCCCTGATCAAGTGATGAAATTGTTTCAGCAGGATCAATAGCCGGGAATTCGATTGTAAATGGTTCTGTACCGACTTTTCTGGCCAGCAGATAAGCGTTACCAGGTGTGTAATAAGAAAGAACCTGCGGGTCGTTAGGATTAGCTCCTTCTGTCCATGTTCTGCCTGTATTCCATTCGTACATCAGTAATACTCTGTCCAAATAGCCATCAAATAAAGTTTCAACAGCCATCTGACCCTGAGCGTCATGAACGTTTGTCAGGACCGGAACATATGTAAACAGAGCAGGCCCACCAACTTCAAAGGTCTGATCAACTACTGGTGAACCATAAATCGGGATACATGTTTCATTTTTAAACTTGGCTTTGTATCCAATTGGTTGCCAGTTA
>RZYY01000147.1 GCA_009930115.1 Sphingobacteriia bacterium
CGCTGCTATTCTGATTTATTTCAAGATTGCAGGTCGTTATGATATAGTCGATAAGCCGAACCGGCGCAGTTCGCACAGCCACATCACCATACGCGGCGGCGGGATCATTTTCCCGCTGGCAGCGGTACTTTGGTTTGTGTTTTACGATTTCGGGGATAGATGGGTAATAGCAGGTTTACTTTTGATTGCGGCAATCAGTTTTTTGGATGATCTCAGGCCGCTTTCCGGAAAAGTCAGAATGGTCGTTCATTTTGCAGCAGTGAGCCTGTTGTTTTACGGTGAAGGAATTTTCGGCCTGTCCTGGTATTGGCTGGTGATTGGCTACATGTTAGCAATTTACTGGATCAATGCTTTTAACTTCATGGATGGCATCAATGCCATCACTCCTTTTTACAGTCTGGTGGCACTTGAAGCCTTTTGGTTTCTGAATCTGGAGGTTCACTTCTTTTCTCAGGATTTAATTCTGATTCTTGTCATCTCTGCTCTGATCTTCAGTTTTTTTAATGCCCGCAGACGTGCACTTACTTTTGCCGGCGATGTGGGGAGTGTAAGTATGGCGTTTTTGCTTAGCTGGATGATGCTGTGCCTCATTCATCACAGTGCGCATTTTGAATATGTCCTGCTCTTTGCTGTTTATGGGCTCGACAGCGTTTTTACCATTATTTTCAGGCTTCTGCGCCATGAAAACATATTTCAGGCACACCGGTCACACCTTTATCAGTTACTTTCCAACGAACGAAAACAGCCACACGTAAGAGTAGCGCTTTATTTTGCCCTGACCCAGTTATTGATTGATGCAGGCGTAATATTGATGATCTACAAAGGTTGGATGAACGTCACTGTGTTTATCGGGATTGTTGTTGTATTCTCGGCAGTTTATCTTTATCTGCGACACCGGGTAAATCTTCTTATACGGAAGCCGGCAGTCTGAAAATTTGATTCTGTTTTTCCACTGTTCCTGAAAAAAAGCAGGCATCTGCTCCGGGAAGTTTACAACCCGCATTTTCACTGAAAGTTTTAAGCTGAAAGGCATTAGCAGTCCCTGGCAGCGAAGCTGTGGCAGGTTTATTTGCAATGTCACATTGCGGAAGTTAAATCAGAAACCGGCTTCTTTGAGAATCTGGCTGATCCATTGTTCAATGCGTTGCCCGGTCAATTCGGGTTGCTGGTCCTCATCAAGTGCCAGACCGATAAATTTATCCCCTTCGAGAGAAGCTGATCCTGTGAAATCATAACCATTTGTGGGCCAGTATCCAATGATTTTTGCACCAATCCGGTCAAACTCATTTTTCATTATTGCCATACCGTCCACAAAATGATCGGGATAGAGCACCTGATCGCCAAGTCCGAAGAAGGCTACCGGTTTTCCGTTCAGATGAGCGCCCTCAAGCCGGGCGTAGAAGTCAAACCAGAGATTGTTGTCATCAGCATTTTGCCAGATATCGGCACCGGCTGTTGATCCTCCGACAATTACAAGATCATAGTAGGGCAGATCGAGGTTTTTGATGGAATCGAGGCTGTAGAGTTCAGTATTAAAATTACCCAGTTTTGACACCATCATTTTTGCACAGTATTCCACATTCCCACCTTTTGGCCAGTAAAAAACTCCGATTTTTTTCATGTTTCAAATTTTCAGATTTCAAATTGATTTGTCAGCGGGCAAAAGTACATTATCCTGAATTAATGAGACATTTTTTTCAGCTGCTTTACAATATTTTCCCTTTAAGACCGGCACATCAGCTGAATGATTTTGAATGAAATCAACAGATAGTAATAATTTTCTCTGGGGTCATAACAGGCGTTTCAATTCTTATGCCGAATATTTCAGACGCGAATTTGGCGGGCGTGTGCAAAAGGTTTCAGTGGATGCCGGCTTCACCTGTCCCAACAGGGACGGAAGTATTGGTTATGGGGGATGTACCTACTGCAATAATGAGGCATTTAATCCTTCCTACTGTTCTCCCGAAAAATCCATCACCAGGCAGATAAAAGAGGGCATTGAATTTCACCGTCGCCGATACCGCCGGGCCGAAAAGTTTCTGGTTTATTTTCAGGCATATTCCAATACTTATGATACCCTGGAAAGATTGAAAAGACGCTATGAAGAAGCACTTTCGGCAGATAAGGTTGCCGGGTTGGTTATTGGCACCCGTCCCGACTGCATAGATGACGAAAAACTGGATTATCTTGCACAGCTTTCACGGGATTATTACATCATTTTGGAATATGGTCTGGAATCCTGTTATGACCAGTCGCTCAGGCTGGTTAACCGTGGGCATACCTTTGCCGATTCAGTGGAAGCACTAAAAAAAACAGCCGAAAAAGGGTTGAAGTCCGGAGTTCACATGATCTTTGGTCTGCCGGGCGAATCCATTCAGCAGATCACCGGCCAGGCGGAGATTTTATCAGGACTGCCCATTACCACACTTAAAATCCATCAGTTACAAATTGTTAAAAATACAGTGATGGCATCGCAATACAGAAAACAACCTGAAACCTTTCGCTTTTTCAGTATTTGCGAGTATGTTGATCTTGTAATTGATTTTATCGAGCGGCTCAATCCGGCCATAGTTATCGAGCGGTTTGCCGGTGAAGTACCTCCGCGGTTTCTGGAAAGTCCTGACTGGGGGCCAATGCGTTATGATGTTGTATTACAGCGTATTGAAAACAGGCTTGCGGAACGGGATACCTGGCAGGGGAAACTTTACAACCCTCAGAATTAAAGTTTTTTTACTAAATTTTTCTGAAAATCTTTTGGTAGTTGCATTTCAATTAAAAAGTTTAAATTTGCGCTGAAATTAATTTTACTAACTCAAATAGTTTAAATCATGAAAAAGTATCTACTTTCAATTTTAGCGATGTTTTTCTTAGGATACGTTGCTATGGGTCAGATTACGATTTACGAAGACAACTTCGACTCCTACACAACCGGAGAACAACTTGTCCTTGAAAATTCAACCAACTGGACTACCTGGAGCAACTCCCCCGGTAGTGCCGAAGACCCGGTGATTTCGGATGATTATTCCAACACCAATCCCAATTCGGTTAAAATTACAGGCACCAACGACGCTGTTTTGATGCTTGAAGACAAAACCGATGGCAAGTACAATGTGAAGTTTAAAATGTACATTCCTGACGGTAATCTTGGTTATTTCAACATGCTGCAGGATTTTGCAGGAACCAGCAGCACCTGGGGCATTCAGGTTTATTTCGACCTGGGTGGTTTAGGATTGGTTGATGGTGACGGTGCTGGTGCTGCCAGCTTTACTTTCGGATATGATGAATGGATCGATCTGAGGGTTTTTGTTGACCTTGAAGAAGACTGGTGCGAGTTTTATGTTAACAATGCCCTGGTACACGAATATATCTGGAGCCACGGTACTTTTGGCACCGGTATGCTGAAACTTGACGGTGTAAACTTCTTTGCATGGAACGAAGGCGGAAACCCGCTTTACTACATTGATGACGTAGTATATGAAATGGTTACCGAAACCATGTTAACTGAAGACTTTGAATCCTACACAGCTGGCCAGCAACTGGTTCAACAGGCAGTTGGCCAGGGAAAAGATTACTGGACAACCTGGAGTAATTCACCAGGAAGCGCCGAAGACCCAATGGTATCGGCCGACCAGTCAGTAAGTGGTGCAAATTCTGTTGTTATCGAAGGTACCAACGACGCTGTATTGCTCCTTGGCGATCAGGTTTCCGGCGCTTACGCCGTTGAATTTAAGGTTTTAATCCCAACAGGTTTCATTGGCTATTTCAACATTTTGCAGGCTTTTGCCGGAACCAGCAGTGAATGGGGAATGCAGGCATATTTTGATGTTGGCGGACTTGGTCTTGTTGATGCAGGTGGCGCCGGAGCTGGTGCTTTCACCTTTGCCTATGATACATGGATTCCTGTAAAATGCGACATTGACCTGAATAATGACTTTGCCGAACTTTTTATCGACGGTACTTCCGTGGTAACCTGGGTATGGAGCACAGGTTCATTCGGGTCGGGTAACCTGCTTCAACTCGCTGCAATTAATCTCTATGCCTGGAACGAAAACGGAACTCCAAAAGCTTATTTCGATGATTTCAGCCTGACACAGACAGCTCCTCCGGGAGGCGATCCTATAATTGGTGTTACTCCCGCCGAACTTGATGAAGAGCTACAGGCCGGACAAACCAGTACACAACAGCTTACTATTTCAAATACCGGTGTCGCTGACCTGGATTACAGCATTCTCGTTTCATTTGTTACCGCACTGGATGCAACTTCTGGCGGACATACCGACAGAATCACAGCCGAAGAAGCTGCTGCACTCGAAGCTATTACGCTCAATGCTGATGATGTAGCCGCCGTAAACGGACTCAACAGCCCCGCTGCTCCTGAAGCTACCGAAGAAGAAGTAATCCTTCACTACGATGGCGAAAACTCCTCAGCAGTTGGTCTTACCAACGGAGGAACCTATGAAGTGGCTGCAAAATTCCCGGCTGACATGGTTGGTCAATATGTAGGAATGGAAATTACCGAAGTTCAGGTCTATATCAATGATCCGGCTGATGGATACAAACTGAAAATCTACGGACAAAACCTCCCCAACGTTCCGGGTGCTTTGCTCTACGAACAGCTTTTCTCAGCTACTTCAATGTCGTGGAATACCATTACCCTCTACACTCCACTGGTTAACTCAGGTGGCGATTTGTGGGTAGCCTATGAAATTATTCAAAACGTTGCCGGTGTTTTTCCTGCCGGTACTGATGCAGGCCCTGCTCATGAGAATGGCGACTGGATTAAAACAGGTGCTACCTGGGCAAAATTATCCGTTCTCAATCCTGATTTAAACTATAACTGGAACATCCGCGCCAAACTGGTTGGCGAACCAATCCAGGCCTGGTTAAGTGTTGACCCGATGTTGGGAACTGTTTTACCCGGCGAATCTCAAATAATCAGTGTTAACTTTGATGCTGATGGTCTGGCACAGGGAACTTATGAAGCTAATATCAGTATTTCGAGCAACGATCCTGCAACTCCGGTCGTTGATGTTCCGGTAACCCTCGTTATTTCAGGCGGAACACCACCACAGCTCACTGTAGTTGCCGACCTGGATTTTGAAGATCAGGCCGACTGGTCGCTTACTTTTGACCCATGGCTTGCTCTGGACGTAGATCAGGTTACAACTTACGGATTTACAGGAATTACTTTCCCGAATGCATACCAGCCAATGGCCTATATCGCCTTCAATCCGGAAACTACCGAACCTCCTATGACTACTGATCCGCAAATTCAACCGCATGCAGGCGATCGCTTTGGCGCCAGCATGGCATCAACAGCAGCTCCATGGAATAACGACTGGATGATTTCGCCGGAAGTTGAGCTTGGAAATGATTCCAAACTTACTCTTTGGGTAAAATCATACACTGCTGATTATGGTCTTGAAAGATACAAAATCGGTGTGTCAACCACAGGAACCAACCCTGCTGATTTCACCATCATTTCTACGCTGCCTTATCTGGAAGCACCTGCAACAGGTTGGGAAGAAAAAGAATTTGATCTTTCAGCTTATGACGAACAAACCGTTTATGTCGGCATTCAGTGCGTTTCTCAGGATGCTTTTGTCTTCATGATTGATGATATAAAAATTGAAACTTACCTGGATGTTAGTGTTGATGAGGTAAGCGCTTCAAATTTCAGCCTCTATCCAAATCCTGCCACCAACATGGTAACCATCAACAGCCAGATGAACATCAAACAAATGCGGATTTTGAACTACACCGGACAGGTTGTTTATCAAACTGCCATTGATGGAATGAATGCTACCATCAATACCAGCGATATTCCTGCCGGAATGTATCTGATACAGGCCGAAACAAGTGAAGGCTGGACCAGCCGGAAACTGATGATTAAATAATTTTTTAATCTGATAAAAAATTGAAAAGTCCCGGATTTTTCCGGGACTTTTTGTTTTAAAAACATGGTAAATGATCTGTCATTTTTCGAAAAAGTATATGAGATAGTCAGGCTCATTCCATACGGCAGGGTTACTTCCTATGGCGCGATAGCCATGTGCCTCGGCTCAAAAGGTTCTGCCAGGATGGTAGGTTGGGCAATGAACGCTTCTCA
This sequence comes from Sphingobacteriia bacterium, assembly GCA_009930115.1. GTDB lineage: Bacteria > Bacteroidota > Bacteroidia > Bacteroidales > 4484-276 > RZYY01. The sequence goes on from RZYY01000147.1 coordinate 6,110, forward strand.
CAATTATCCGGAATACATTCCTGCCCACAGGGTGGTAAACCGAAACGGGATGCTCACCGGAAAACACCACTTTGGAAGTCCCGGATTGATGCAACAGCTTCTCGAAAACGAGGGAGTGGTGGTAGAAAACGATCAGGTGAAGAATTTTGAGGAAATTTTTTGGGATCCTTCAATACAAGTAGCAAATATTTAGAAAATTTTTCAGGCTGGTTGATGGTTTCCATAAACAATTTGCCCGTAGTGCTGTTTGATAGTTATTGAAAATTTAACTTAATACTAACAAATAACAAATTAACAATGGAAAATATGGAAGTAACCCAAATGCCAAGAATAGGCGATATGGCACCTGATTTTGAAGCCATAACAACAATTGGAAAATTAAAATTTTCGGATTACAACAAAGGAAGCTGGGTAATTCTCTTTTCGCACCCTGCTGATTTCACACCGGTCTGTACAACCGAAATGTCGGGTTTTGCCCTCGAAGAAGAGGAATTTAAAAAATACAATACCAAGCTCATGGGATTGAGTATCGACAGCATCCATTCACACGTAGCCTGGGTGAACAATGTGAAAAAAAACATGGGTATTCTGATGAAATTCCCGATCATTGCTGACATCGACATGAAAGTATCAAAGCTTTACGGAATGCTGCAACCAGGTGAAAGTGAAACCGCAGCTGTACGTGCAGTTTTCTTTATCGATCCTAATCGAAAAATCAGACTGATTATGTACTATCCGCTCAATGTAGGCCGCAATATGGATGAAATATGGCGTTCGCTCAAAGCTTTACAGGCTGCCGACGAACATAAGGTAGCGCTGCCGCTCAACTGGAAACCCGGTGAAAAAGCTATTGTTCCCCCGCCAAAGACCGTTGACGAAATGGAAGAGCGTGAGAAAAGCGATTATGAAATGATAGATTTTTACCTGGCAAAAAAAAGTATTTAGGCTCTGCTGAAAAACACCCATAAGTTTGTCAGTTGAAGGAAACAAGGTATATTTGCAGGAATATATGCAGGGAAAAATGACAAAACAGCGAAAAAAGCGTG
>RZYY01000379.1 GCA_009930115.1 Sphingobacteriia bacterium
GAACGAAAAGTTACTGAAAGAAATCACCGGTATTTTCGAAAAGAGCGGCATGAATTTTTATGCCTCCGGGGATTTGTATCTGCAATTGAAAATACTGGATTATGTAATTCGAATAGTCACTATAATTCCCCCACTGGCTATGATTCTGATGCTTTTGGTTTTCAGATGGAGGGTAGGTACTTTCAAAGGGACTTTTTTAGCGATATTTCCTGCCGGACTCGGAGCGCTGTGGACTATGGGATTTCTCGGCTGGACGGGAAATGAACTGTCACTCACTTCCGTTCTGGTACCTGTTTTTACCATAGTTATGGGGAGTGCCGACGGATTGCATTTTATGTCGCATTACATAGACAACAGAAAAAGAGGAATGGAAAAAACCGTTTGCATGAGTGATACCCTGAAAAAGGTCGGAAAACCTATGGTTCTCACAACGGTTACCACGGTTATGGGGTTTATGTCACTGACAGTCGTGAAGTCTTCCGCGATGCAGCAGATGGGGGTATTTGCGAGTATCGGTGTGGCGTTCGCGGGAATCGCAACCTGGGTATTTTTGCCTTTGCTTGCGGATGGTGTTAAGAGTTTTGCGAAAAATAAAAAAAATGGCGAAACACTAAAAAAAGATGTACTTAACGAATTTCTCGAATCGATATGGGGCAAGAAATCCGTAGTTTTTTCAATAGTCCTCCTGATTGCTTTCATACCGGGTATATTTCTCATTAGAACCGATTTGAACATGCTTTCCATGTACAAACCCGAAACGGATATCAGAAAAGGAATTGAAAAAATACAGGAAGCGACAGGTGGCGGACTCCCGCTTTTCATAACTTACAAAACAGATTCGGACATTTTCGGGGAAGAATATGCGGATAGAGTTATGGAATTTGAAAGAAAGCTGTATTCGGAAGGTCTGATAACAAAATATGTCAGTGTTTACGATATATTTTCGACTTTCAACAAAATACTGTACGGTAATTCCGAATATCCTAAAAACCAGGTTCAGCTGAACCTTATGTACGGTATGCTGTCGACACAGAAAAACAATCCGGTGTCCAATTTTATTAACCGTTCTGAGAATTTGGGGAGAATACTCGTTTTCCCGAGAGATCTTTCCGGAGAGATATTGGATGAAATACAAAAAATCAGTCAGGATGATTCCGACGGGAAAATAAACTTTGCGCCTGTTGGCATTCAGTACATAATGAAGGGAATGAACGATTCCATAATTCCCGAACAGGTTAAATCGCTGCTGCTTGCCGTAATAATGGTATTCCTCGTGCTGTATATTTCTTACAGAAAATTGTCCGTGGCTTTTTTTTCCATAGTACCCATTTGCATAACCCTGGTATCGCTTTTTGGAGTGATGGGTTATGCCGGGATAACGCTGAGTATCATAACGAGCACTATGGCAAGCATAACCATAGGTGTCGGAATAGACTATGCCATACAT
>RZYY01000148.1 GCA_009930115.1 Sphingobacteriia bacterium
AAGATTAAGCAACCGTCCAAAGACAGTAACGGGTGTGCTTGAAGCTGCACCATAATATCTATCTTTTATGGTTGCATTAATTCCTGGCTGTGCATCTTCTTGAATTTTTTCAAGGACAGCAAACAGCCTGCCACACAGGTAGCCCTGGTTTTTGTTGTCTAAATCGAGTGACATAGTAATGAGTTTTTCGTTTGAATTATTATTGGTTCCTTTTCTGTTTAAATAAGCTTTAAGTATTGCTGCACGGATACGATTAACATGCTGTTCAGCCTTGATACGCCTGATACACTGCTGTTGTAGCGTATCAGGATACTTTGTCCCATCAAGGACACTTTCGATCACTTTCCCGGCTAAATTAGGAGGAACATTATCAATCTTAAATTCAAATGAAACATTTGAAAGCAAATTGAATAGTGAGAAATACTCCCTCTCATCATTTTTGCTCCGAACAATTTCCAAATCTTCAAAGTGTTTCGCAATATTCGTTGCAAAGTCAGCAACCTTGCCAATTTTCCAAAAACGAATGGATATTCGGGCCGCATTTGGAGCTAATCCAAGAATATAAAATGGGGTATCGCCTTCGGCATTTAACTTACCCGTGTGAATGGATTCAAATAAAGCTTTTACTTCTCTTAAATTTTGATCTGGATCGTCTTTTGGAGGTGCAGAAAAAAAGTATGAAAATTGTCTTTCAAAGTCGTTTTGTTTCTGTGACCAGAAAACGACCGAGGTATCAACAATTTTGAATTTGTTCTTTGAATCTTTTCCAAGTAAAACATTCAAAGCGGTTGTATATGCATCTTCAGCCTTTTTCGAAACTGGTGCATTAAGTCCTTGTTCTTTGTAGTAAGAATCGTAACCCGAATTTTTCTGGAAACCAACAAGTTTCCCTCCGCTTTTCCCCCCGGGAATTGACGTTGCTGAATGAAGAATTGCAATTGGCAATTTTTCCCCGGTGATCAAACATACACCTTCAACACCTTTTATTTGTTCCAGATCATCTGAAAAATTGGCAGCCTCAACATCTTTGTGTAGATCATCATGTTCGGCAACAATGTCTGATTCACCTACAATACGAAATGAAAGGTTACAGCCGGGAATCTTGTAACATTCTTTCCAGTTTTCTTGCTGAAGAAGTAATTGAATAGAATCTCTGTTTTCATAAAATTTACACACAGCTGCAAATTGATCGTTATCTGGATATTTTTTTGAAATTTGCATTACTTGGGTAACAAATGTCTTGTTTTGTCTTATTGCGTCTCCAATTGCTTTCTCATTAGCATCTTTGGGTTGGCCTAAAACATATCCCCAGTGATCCCATAAAACATTTGCAATTTCTGAAGCTTTTGAACCGGTGCGACCTTTGGTTTTCAAAACCAAAAATGTTTTTGCCCGTTTTAGTCTCCCTTCTCCTGAACGGGTATCCTCAAGATTAATGAAGTTGCCTTCTTTATCAATCACAATTATGAAAGGGATTTCTTTCCATTCATACCCTTGCGGCGCAATGTTGCTTTCCGAATCAGCAGCTTTTCGTTGGTAATAGTCATATAATGCTTGTAGTATCATCTTCTTACCTCCTCGCTATCAATTGGTGGAACTTCAATTACTCCATCTTTCATTTGCGGGCGGTAAAACATGGCCAGAGGATTTTCAGGGTCTGAAAAATCCATATCATACAACATAAAACCCAATTCCGGACTCTCCTGTATGGGTTGTTTCTCTTCTTCTTCTGGTTTTTCAACAAATTTAAAATTGCATGAAAACTCCCTGCATCCTAAATAAGGTTGGTTAAAACACTGCCCTTTTTTTGCCCTTCGTCCAAACATGGCATTGTATTTACCCGGATTCTCAGTACTTCTCAGAATAGTCTCTTCTTTCGGATCTTTTAACTCATCGGGTGTTTCATGTCTGTTTCGGCTACGAAGGGGTATGAACTCCATCTCTGCATGAAGCCTATAAGCCACATCACGCAACAACAGGCCTGCACGTTGCTGACGGTCTTCTTCAATGAAAATCTCCTTTGTTTTGTTACTCATCAGCTTGCCTACTTCATTTCGGCGGACTGAAATCCAGCGGATGGGATTCAAGACTTCAATCTTTTTCACCTTCCATTGAATGGCAGGTTTCCAAAAGATTGCTTCGAACACGGCACGTGCTGCTGATGGGGTGATGACATCGTAACTTACCCGCTCCACCTTCATTTCAGGTCGGGTAAAACATGCGTAATCACCCCATACTTCAATACAAAATTGTTTGTTGTAATATTCCATATTGGGTTTTTATATGATGTTAATTTCTTCCAGCCACTTACCCTTCAATTGCAATCCTGAATGTTGGTTATAAAGCTTTGAGTAATCTTGAATCCAGCATCCATGCAATTCAACGATCAAGCTTGCCTTTCTTATTTCCTCAAAATCATGTTCGTTTACGGATACTGTGTAACGCTGTAGTTTCCGCATTAACCAAGGTTCAGGGCCTTTACGTTTTAATAATTGAATCAGGTTGCTACCTTCTTTGTATTCAACTAAAATTGTTTTTTCTCCCCTGTCATCAATCAACCTAAAATCCCTTGCTGCTGTTGCAAATTGGAATTTCATTTGTCCGGCATCGTTCCATAGTAAATTTTTAATGTCAGGTTTATCAAAATTGTCAATTTTACTGTAGAAAAGCTTGAAATAATCATGAAATGTTTTGGGATTAAGCAAGGTGTTTTCATCTTGTGTCTCCAAGGCAATCAATTCTTTGAATGTATCAGCACCTTTCCGCATTAACCCAATCGGGACTCCTGTCGAAGGCACAAAAACCTTCATTAAACCAAGTTTGTTTTTTTCATTCAGTCTACCCTCTCTGTTGCACCGTCCAGCACATTGGGCAATTGAATCCAATCCAGCAATAGCACGGTAAACAAAAGGAAAATCAATATCAACCCCTGCTTCGATCAATTGGGTGCTTATAACCCTGACTGGTTTATTCTCTTTGAGCCGGAGTTTTATTTCATCGATGACATCCATTATGTGTGCGGTACACATCAACCTCGAAAGATGCAGTGTGTCTTTGGGCATCAATTCGTGTAATTCTCGGCATTGATTTCGAGTGTTTACAATGCAAAGTACCTGCTCATGCTGTTGTAGCTCTTCTGCAATCACAGACCATTCAATCGTTTCATTGATATTTTGGGGCAAGTGAATATCCACTCTTTTCAATTCAGAAGCCAGAGTATCTACATTTTGAACAACTTCACGTACTGATTCTGTCGGGATGCCATAGAATGTATTCTTACCACTACCTCCAATCCTACCAGTTAAAGCAGGTTGAGTTGCCGTTGAGAACATTACCGAAACACCGTAATCGTCAACAAGACCTTTTAAAACAGTAAGAATCGGTTGAAGGCATTCAGGAGGCAACATCTGAGCTTCATCAAGTATAATGATGCTATTTACAAGATTGTGCAGTTTACGGCAACGCGAAGTTTTATTTGAATATAGAGACTCAAATAACTGAACATTGGTGGTTACTACAATGGGAGCATCCCAATTTTCAGCAGCAAGTTTTCTTTCCTGCGTATCGGTATTGTCAACTATGTTACTGTGGTGTTCAACTACATTCTCATCGCCAAATATTGACCTATAAATTTGTGCCGTTTGACTAATAATACTTGTGTAGGGAATTGCGAAAACAATTCTCGATTTGTTATATTTCAGTGCATGAACCAATGCCCATGCCATCGACGATAATGTTTTACCACCTCCTGTTGGAACTGTTATTGAAAAAAACCCCGGAGATAACTCTCCTGATTTGATGCAATCTCTTAATATTTGATGTCGAAATGAGTTAACCGCTGTTGAAGGTGCATTCTTACACATCTTTTCCATATGGTTATCAAAACGACTTTTCAACTCACTCAAAGAATCATACTTACCTCGTTTTTCAAACGTATCGAGATTCATAAAACGTTCTGTGTCTAGAAAATCGGCATCGACCAAACAGGAGAAAAGCATTCGAATCCACAAGTGCATCTGTTTCGGATCAGCCATTTTTGGAGGAATAAGGTCAATGCTTTCAAGAAGTTTAAAAGGAATCTTTTTCCTAATTTTATCCAATAATTCTACTTTCGTTAATCTATCTGACAAATCACCTGAAACCCCGACTTCAGGCAGCCAATTATGCAAACCTGCATGATGTCCAGCAATACAATAAGATAAGGGAGGCCATAAGCCGGGATAAGTTTCTTTGGCTAAGATCGCAGCAGCCGAAGTATGATCGGTCCTTGGAATCTTCTGATCATCTTCCTCGTATCCAGAATTTATTCTTATATACTTCTGAAATTCATCAGAATATTTCCCCAAATCATGTAATAATCCCAGTATCCTCCCCCATTCCTGATTCTTAAATACTGCTGCAAATTTCATGGCAAATTCAGCCGTTCCATATAAATGACTCCATAGACCTTGAATTTCAAAGGTTTTGGAATCTTTTAGTTTTATATGTGCTATATAATTCAATATATGTGAGTAAAAAATTATAGTTAATTTATAAATATTGGGTTTTTTACATATTAGACTTATGAACACAAATTATCTGCAAAAAAAAACATCCATTCCGCCAAAACATGACGTATCCGAAAAGATTCCTGAAAAAAAATTGTAGGAGGAATGTGTAAATTTATACGATTCCCCTTCGATTTACAAGGAGTGTCGAAAAAACTGACAGAAAAAATATTGCTACTGAACAGGAGTTGTCAGGGAGCACCCCTGTCTTTGGAAATCGCTGCCATAAGATGTAGATCCAGAGTTTATAGTAATTTTGGGATTTACCCGTCAAAAGAATTTGAATAATTTTAAATAGCTGAAAAGTGAACGCAAAAGACAAAAGCAGACAAGAGTACATGGCAAGAATCAATAGAGTGATTGACTATATAGAAAAGAATTTAAACGAAGATATTACACTTGAAAAAATTGCTCAGATTGCATGTTTTTCACCGTTTCATTTTCATCGTATTTTCTCAACTTTAACTAATGAAACATTAAATAGCTTTGTACAACGACTACGAATTGAGAAAGCCGCCAGACAACTTAGCAATGACAAAACTGTCTCAATCAGTGAAATAGCTGATAAATGCGGTTTTGGCAGTGTCGCCCATTTTAGTCGAACATTTCGTAAATACTTTGGCCTGACCGCCAAAGAGTTCAGGGAAACTGAAAAAGCAATTTTTTCCATAGACGGTTTCTATTATAGCAAGAATGGTCAAGTGACCCGCAAGATAAATCAAACGGGTCCGGATTTTAAAGGACAACTTTGCGGTGATAATCTTAATCAATTTAATCACTCAAAATTCATAATCATGGACACAAAAATTGAAATTAAGGAGATGCCTGAATTTAATGTTGTTTACTGCAGGCACACGGGATCATTTAACCAAATTGGCAAAGCTTATGAAAAGCTTATCAAATGGGCGGCACCCAGGGGCCTGGTACGTTTTCCGGAAACAAAAACAATTACTGTTTATCACGATGATCCTGCTATAACCGAGATTGAACAAGTTCGTCAGAGTGCATGTATTACTGTGGATAACGATGTGCAAGCAGAAGGAGAATTTGGGAAAATGACATTAGCAAGCGGCAAATATGCTGTCGGTCATTTTGAAATTGATGAGAAAGGATTTGAAAAAGCCTGGAATACAATGTGTTTATGGTTTACTGAAAGTGGATATCAGCCCCGGGATGGATACCCATATGAGTTATATTACAATTCACCGGAAGAAGACGCTAACGGCAAATTTGTTTTAGATATATGTATACCTGTGAAAACGTTATAAGCACAATGATGGTTAAAACAAAATGAATCATATAGTTTTAAAAGGAACCCCTTATGAAATTGGAGAACAGCTAGGTAAGGTTTTCAAAGAAAACAAGACGCAATTTTTGAATGAGGTTAACAGATTCCCAAAATCTCACAAAGAAAAAACTGAATATTTAATATACACATATCCCAAAAGCAATTCCTCCAAAAAAAGCAGAGAAAAAGAAACTGAATATTATAGGAATCACAGATACTCTGAATTATAATTTTGAATTATTTGCTTCCTGGATGATGTGTATGGGTTGCTGTTTCACCCTCAACAGAAATAATGTGGTCGAAATAAGAGGATGTACAGCTTTTAGTTTACTCTGCAATAATAAAATCTACTACGGAAGGAATAATGATTTACCGCCTTTGTTGAAAAAAGTCAGTCACAGCTATAATTATGAGCCTGTAAATAAAAACAAATTTATACTAAACTCTTCCTCCTTTATCAATGGCGAAGAGGGAATGAACCTTTTTGGATTGGTTGTGGCAATGACATTTGTTATGCCTAATCAAGAAGAAATTAAGCCCGGATTAAATTCTGTTTTTTTAGTACGTTATATCTTGGAAAATTGCAAAACAGTACAACAAGGTATCAATGCATTACAAAGATTACCTATAGCTTCAAGCTGTAATATTCTTTTAGTAGATAAACAACAAGAAATGGTTGTTGCCGAGTGTACTCCGGACACAATAAATTTAAGGAGACCCGATAAAAATAAGAATCTTGAAGATTTCATAATAACGGTCAATCATTTTACATCAAAACCCATGCAGAAATACGACAAAAGCAATCAAGATACTTATTCTTCAAAAGCCAGGTATGAAACAGCATATAAAGCATTATACAACATGGATTCGGAAAATGAAATTGAATATATAAAGAATATTTTGCGAGGAAAATTTGGTTTTATGTGTCAATATAGAAACATTCATTTTGAAACTATCTGGTCTACAATATTTGACAATTCAGAAAACATCATGTTTTTGGCAAAAGGGAATCCCCGGGAGACAGAATATGAAGAAGATAAAGTGTTCTCCGGCTAGAAGGACTGAACATAACAAAACAGGCACTCCAGCAGTACCCACATTTTGAGTGTAATTACTACATGGGCAGATCCTCAACACAACGTACACTGTAACCGAACGCTTTGTGTGAAGAACCTTCGGTTACCTGTCCGTGCAGGTATTGCATGCCATATTGCAGCGCCTCGCTTTCTGTTAATTGGATGGAA
>RZYY01000380.1 GCA_009930115.1 Sphingobacteriia bacterium
CATTAGGTCAGTAAAAGAATCAGCTGTCAGTCTGCCGCGGCGGACTTCAACGACAACTTCACTGGCGCGGATTTGCAATCCGTGACAGTGAAGAAACTTTGCTGAAACCTTCAACGGCGCCTTTTTACTTGATAACCTGATGACTTTCTACTTGCAATGCGTTGTGCTTTGTGCTTGTTTTGCAGATATTTTCCGCCGGTTTGTATGAATGACTTTCAGTACTTCGGATTTTTATTTACTTTTGAAAAAACTTATTTGTCATGAAACTTTTTTCACGCCTGCTGATTGCTTTTGTTTTTGTTACAGTGCTTGCACCTGCTGCATCTGCACAGAAACCGGTAGCCCTGACTGATATTTGGGTGAATTATGTTTTCTATCCCAAATCAATTTACGACATTCAAAATTTTCCTGTTGATCAGAGTTATACAGTGTTGGAAAAGAATAAAATCAATCTGTATAATTATAAGAACGGAAAAATGGAAAAGACTATCATTGGTCTTGATCATCCGAAACTCAAGGATATAAGCAGCATTGACGAATATTCATTCAATAGTGATGCAACATTGCTTTTGATTGGAACAAACATTGAGTCAATTTACAGACATAGTGTGAAAGGCGATTATTATGTGTATAATTTCAAAAGCGAGTCGCTGACAAAGATACCCGGTGATGGCAATGTGCGTCTGCCCGATTTTAGTCCCGACGGAAAGAAAGTCGCTTTTGTGCGCGACAACAACATGTATGTTTTTGATATGACATCGGGAAAAGAAACCGCTATCAGCACCGACGGCGAATGGAATAAAATTATTTACGGCACCATGGACTGGGTGTATGAAGAGGAATTTGGCATCACCAAAGGATTTGAGTGGTCACCCGATGGAAAGTACATTGCCTATTACCGCATGGATGAATCGAAAGTAAAAGAGTTTACACTGACCTATCATGGCGAATTGTATCCCGAAGAATACAGATACAAATATCCGAAAGCCGGCGAAGACAACTCGCTGGTGGATATTTTTGTGTACGATGTAGCTGCAGGAAAATCAGTAAAAATGGACGCCGGAATAGAAACCGATCAGTACATCCCTCGTATTTACTGGACTTATCAGCCGGGCAAGCTGGTGATGTTCCGCATGAATCGTTTGCAGAATCATCTCGACCTTTTATTGACTGATGCTTCGACTGGCGCATCCAGCGTGCTTTTGGCGGAGGATAACAAATACTATGTGGACATTTTTGACAATACAAAATTCCTGAAAGACGGCAGTGGTTTTATTTTTACTTCTGAAAAAAGCGGATATAACCACATCTACTATTACGGCATGGATGGCAAACTGAAGAAACAGCTGACATCGGGAAACTGGGACATTGCTGAAGTTTCAGGCATTGATGAAGCAAATAAAATGGTGTATTATATTTCATTCGAAGACGGCCCGATGAACAAAA
>RZYY01000023.1 GCA_009930115.1 Sphingobacteriia bacterium
AGCTTCCCAACGTGGGTCTTCAACTTTGCTTTGTGGATGATAACCAAGTAATTTGAGCATTTCCTGATTACAGGTACTGTTTCCCTCTGCATCATCAGGATGAATCCGTCGAATGGGAAGTGTCAGACTGATAAATTCATAAAGGAAATGTGACAGATCGATCTGGTACTCAGTTTCAGGAATGATTACAATCTCATCGGTTAGATCTTCCCATTTTTCACCAAACTTAAAAATCAGCCGGCGACTTGTATTTACCGGGTAATTGATAAGATCAAGACAACGGTCACATTCCACTTCTACAGTCCCATGAATATCAAAATCAAAAATCAGCATACGCTCCTGACGGTTAAGTTCTACACCAATCGTCAGCGAACCCTTCCTGAATGTAGAATAGTCGAATGATTCAAAGAACTTATCATCAATTACTAAATCATAATGATGAACTCCAGGCTTTAACCCGCTAAAGGGTATTATAAACTGCTTGAGGTAATTCATCGAAATATGCTTCAAAAAATCGGGCGGCAAAATTAGAAAAATATCTTATGATAACAAAAACCTCGCATCATTATCTTTTCATTTCTTCAGTGCAAAACATCTAACACATTCTTTCAGAATAAGATAGAAACAAAAGCTTTTTAAAATATCTCCGTCCATTTAATCGGCGTTACCTGCCTTTTACAAACATTCATTTGATTTGTAATCTGTTTAAAAAATTTCTGTGTTTACCAGATGAAAACTAAATTTGCTATGAATTAAATCGTAAGATTTTAGGCCGTTTTAGAACTTTTTCAACCTTGTTTTGTTTCATTTTCATAAATAATTATTAAACAAATTAGTAAATCCCGTTAACCTTATTGAAATGAAAAATTTGAATCTGTTCCTGACAGTTGCATTGCTTCTGTTGATTGATCAGTTATTGATTGCCCAGTCCGGGCGGATTGAAGGCAGGGTATTTAATTCAAAAAACAACGAGCCATTACCATTCACCAACATCGTTATTTTTGGCACAAACATCGGTGCTACATCCGATCTTGACGGGAATTTTATCTTCACCGGTGTGCAACCTGGTTTTACCAGACTGGTGGCTACTGCCATAGGATTTGAAAATTTTGTAACAACTGATTTCCTGGTGACCAATGCAAAAACAGTTAATGTGGAAATCCCAATGGTTGAAACTACTGTCAAACTCGAAGAGATTGTTGTGAAAGCTTCGCCATTTGTGAGAAGTCAGGAAAGTCCTGTTTCGTTGCGGCGTCTTAGCATTTCCGAAATTGAACGAAATCCGGGATCGAATCGGGACATTTCAAAAGTCATCCAGTCGCTTCCCGGTGTTGCGGTTACTCCGGTGCAACGAAATGATGTGATTGTGCGGGGAGGTGGTCCCAGTGAAAATTCTTTTTATCTCGATGGCATCGAAATTCCCATCATCAACCATTTTCCCACGCAGGGAGCATCAGGAGGGCCAGTGGGCATTATCAACGTGGATTTTATCAGGGAAATAAATTTCTATTCGGGTGCTTTCCCTGCATCTAAAGGCAATGCGCTGAGTTCTGTTCTCGATTTCCGGATGATTGACCCAAAAAAAGACAAATGGAATTTCAGAGCGGCAGTGGGTGCTACAGACCTTGGAATTACTGCCAATGGACCACTTAGTGAAAACTCGGGGTTGATTTTTTCTTACCGTCGTTCTTATCTGCAGTTTTTGTTTGATCTGATCGGCCTTCCTTTTCTCCCTACCTACGATGATATCCAATTCAAATATCGATGGGATATAGATCAGAAAAACCAGTTGACAATTATCGGGCTGGGTGCACTCGACCGAAATAAACTTAACCTTGGAATTGATGATCCAACCGATGAACAACAATACACGCTCGACTTTTTACCCGTAAACGACCAATGGAGTTATACTTTCGGTGCGGTTTACCGCCATTTTTCATCGAATGGATTTCATACCCTGGTGCTCAGCCGCAATATGCTGAATAACGAAGCCTACAAATATCAGGATAATATCGAGAAACCAGAATTGAAAACATTTGACTACTTATCGCAGGAAGGTGAAAATAAGCTGCGTTATGAATTCAGCGGAAAAAAATCAGTTTGGAATTACAATTATGGCGCAGGTTTGATGCTTTCCAATTTTAACAGCAAAATATTTCAACGCCAGTTCATCAGCGGGCAGTCAATTGGCATAAACCGGGAGGCAGATTTTTACCTGTGGAGCTGGAATGCTTTCGGGCAAATCGGACGGGGATTTATTGGTGATCGTTTGAACCTGTCGCTCGGTGTACGAATGGATGCTAACGATTATTCCTCATCCATGTCAAATATGCTTGAGCAATTTTCTCCCCGGTTTTCTGCCTCTTATGCCCTTACCGAAAAATGGTTTGTCAATGCCAATACAGGACGTTATTACCAGCGTCCTCCCTATACCACGCTGGGATACACCGACAGCACCGGCAATTATGTCAATCGTGACAACGGGCTGAAGTATATCGGAGTGAATCATTTCGTAGGAGGTCTGGAATATCGCCCGGACGAAGAATCCAAAATTACCCTTGAAGGGTTTTACAAATTCTATAATCATTATCCTTTCTCAGTTTCCGACTCGGTGAGCATTGCCAGTAAAGGTGCCGACTTTGGCATTTTCGGGAACGAAGAAGTGGTATCAACGGATAATGGCAAAGCTTACGGTTTTGAAGTTTTTGCACGAAATACCAGCTTTCTGGGATTCAACACTATACTTTCGTACACCTTCGTCCGAAGCAAATTTGAAGATAAATCGGGAAAGTATATTCCTGCCACATGGGATAACAGACATATTCTGAATCTGACCCTTCTCAGAGAATTGAAAAAAAACTGGAATATCGGAGCTAAATGGCGTTTTGTCGGTGGAGCACCTTATACGCCGTTCGATGTTGAATTTTCAAGCCAGGTACTGGCATGGAATGTGCAGGGACGTCCTTATCTTGACTACAGTCAGTTCAATGAAAAAAGACTGCAGTCATTTCACCAGCTTGATGTGCGGGTAGATAAACAGTACTTTTTCAATAAATGGACTTTAATGCTTTATCTTGACATTCAAAATATTTATAATTTTAAATCAAAATCAGAACCTGTTTTCACCAGGGTACTTGACGAAAACGATGTACCGGTGATTATCAATCCCGGAGTGCCTGTTGAAGAACAGCGTTATTTACTGAAAGAACTAGAAAATGAATCAGGTCTTTTATTGCCATCTGTAGGAATAATGATTGAATTTTAAAAAATCGGATATCATGAAACACCAACATCTGTTTTTGACCTTATTTTCAATGCTGATGCTGAGCATTTGGCCTGTTGAAAATTATGCCCAGCGAAAAAATGCACAACCACATCAGCCTGAAGTTATTACAACCAATATTTCAGGCCTGGGAACCGAAATTATCATCACGGTTACCCCGGGGGAATCTCACAATCACCCTATGATGTCAGTCTGGACAGAAGACACAGCGGGAAATTACATTCAAACCCTCTATGTTAATGAATCAGTGGCTAAAGGTTTTTTCCATTACGCCGACAATTCTGAGGGCAAGTGGATGCCTGGGCCAATGATCCGGCCGTCTGCTCTGCCGGTATGGGCATTTAAACGCGGTATCCGGTCTGTCGACGGGCATTATATGCCAACCCAGGACCAGCCAATCCCCGATGCTTTCACCTCGGCAACACCACAAGCTGATTTTATCCTACAAACAAAAACAGACAAGCCGGTTACCGGAAAATTCAAGATTCTGTTCGAAGTAAACCAATCATGGGATTGGAACGGGTTCTGGACAAATGATAAATTTCCTGACGACGAAGATTACAGCTCTTCAGCACAGCCATCCGTAATATACTGCGCTGAAATTGATCCCCGTATTTCAGATTCCGTTTACCGCATGAAACCGGTCGGACATGGGCATCCTTCAGGCAGTAATGGTAATTTAAACAGAGATTTGTCAACGATAACAACAGCCCTTGACATTTATAGGGAAATCACCGTGAAGATAATCAGATAATCTGGTTGTAACCAATACTAAGATTATCCTGACCCTCTTTTCAAGACAAGTGATCTGGTCAATAAACGTTGGTGTGGACGGAGAAAAACATTCTTAAAATAAAACAATAATGGAACTTTTTTACAGGCATTACGGCAAAGGTCAGCCATTAATTATTCTTCATGGTGTTTTTGGGGTTTCTGACAATTGGGTAACATTTGCCAGAGAGATGTCCGAAAACTATGAAATTTTTATTCCAGACCAGCGAAACCACGGCCATTCCCAACATCATCCGGCACACAATTACTTTGCTATGTGTGCTGATTTACAAGAATTTATCCAGCAACATACCATTCAAAATCCAATCATTCTTGGGCATTCAATGGGTGGTAAAGTCGCTATGCGTTTTGCCCTGGAACACCCGGATAAGCTTAAAGCATTGATTGTGGCTGATATCAGTCTGCGAACCTACCAGCGTCGTTATCATCATCTGAATATGATTGATGCCATGCTCGGGGTTGATTTTAACAAAGTTGCTTCGCGTCAGGAAATTGAAGAGCAACTAAAACCTCATATCAAGGAAGACCGGATCAGATTGTTTGCCATGAAAAACCTTTATCGCCGGCAGCGTGGCCAGTTTGCATGGCGGCTGAATCTTGAATCGATCAACCTGAACATGGATGAAATTTTCGAAGGAATACATTCTGATAAAACGTTCGAAAAACCAACTCTTTTCATACGCGGCGGTAAATCCGATTATGTTAAATATGAAGATTATGATCAGATTTACCGTAATTTCCCGAAAGCCGATATTAAAACCATTGAAAATGCAGGACACTGGATTCATTCCGATGAGCCTGACACTTTTATAAATATTGTCAGGGAATTTCTTGATACGTTGCGATCAGTCTAATGGAACTTTGAAATAGGGATTATCTCCACGTTTTGTTCATTCAGCATGGCTCTGGCTTCCTCAAGATTTTCGGAAAAGCCCAGCAGGAATCCCCCGCCACCCGATCCGCATAATTTAAGATAATAGGTTCCCGTATCCAGACCTTTTTTCCATATATCCAAAAATTGCTCGGGCACCATAGGTTTGAGGTATTGCAGCAAAAATCCGGACAGCATTTTCAAATTCCTGAAAAATTCTCCGATTTCACCTTTCAGAATGGCCTCAATACTTGCATTGGTAAGCGGGATCATTTCATTTCTGACCATGTGTAAAAACTGATCATTTTTGCACCAGTCAAAAAACCTGCTTACAAGCGGTCCTGTTTTTCCGGGTTTACCGGTATTAATGAGAAAAATACCGCCGTTTTTTGAAAATTCACGTGGAATTCCAACCGGCTGAATATGATGATCCGGTTTAATAAGTAAAGGATTGCGCATATAGCAGTTGAGCGGGTCCATTCCTGAACTGATTCCGTGAAAAAAGGACTCCATCTGTGCAAAAACAGACTTCAGTTCCAAAAACTGCTCCTTCGATAACTGAACATTATGATTGATCCGGTTGACAGTATATTTTTCGTAAATAGCGGCAACGAGAGCGCCAGAGCTTCCCAGCCCGAATCCCTGGGGAATAGTGGATTCGAAATATAACCCCTGATTGATATCACTTTTGAATTTTTTCAGGTCTATGTCAAAAAGCAGACTACCGTTATCCTGCTGTTCCCTAAGAAAATGGTAAAATCCATCCAGCGAGCGGTTCGACTCGGCAGCAAACTCCTGATCGGTGTATTTCTCATCGTTGATAAAACTCAGCTCGCCTTTGAAATGAGTATAAGGTACCGAAAGTGCCATCGAATCGCACATAAGGCTGTATTCGCCAAAAAGCAGGATTTTCGCATAAAATATGCCACTGGTTTTTTTCATTTCATTTCAGAATTTCAGGGCCGTTGCCCAATTGGTCATCAATTACCTGGGAATTTTGGCAAAATGGTTTCAGCTCATTGCTGATAAAAGATTTCACTTTATCCTTAACAAACCCGGGATAAAGCAGATGAACATTAGGACCGGCATCTAAAGTAAAACACATTGGAATTGCAGTGTCCTGTCTGAACTGACGGGTTTTTTCGATGATTTTCAACGTATTGGCCTCAAGAAGGATATAACCCGGATTAGATGCCATCATCAGCGCATGGAGGGTCATGGCTTCATTTTCGACAATAGCAATAAACCGCTCCGTATTGCCCGATTCAAGTGCCTTAAGCAACAGCCCTAAATTATATGCTGCATGCTTGTAACGGGATTGTGCATAAAAATGTCCGTTCATCAGGTTATGTCCTGCACTGCTCGACACCTTTTTTTCACCTTTACTGACAATCAGAATACTGTCTCTAAGCTCGTGAAAAACCTCATGAACAGGAAATGCCAGAGGCGAGGCTGTTAAATCGGATGATTCCGGAATGAGTGATGTTTCGCCCCAGCTCACAAACCCTCCGTATATACTTCGGGCTGCACTTCCAGATCCGATGCGGGCTATATGTGAGGCTTTTCTGAAAAAGACATCATCCGCCACGGTGTTTTCATTTGCAATCATACGTTCAACAGCACACAAACATAAGGCAAGCGCACTCATCGAAGATGCCGATGAAGCAATACCGGCAGAATGGGGAAAAGTATTTGAAGATTCTATTGACAGGTGATAGTTGGACAAAAACTGCAATTCATGTTGAACAGTTTCAAAAAACACTTTTAGCTTTCCGGAAAAGGCAGGATTTTCTTTTCCTTCAAAGAGAAAATCAAAAGAGAATTTTCCCGTTTCACCGGGCCGGAAGTTGACTGATGTGATAGTGGCAGCTTTTGATAACGTCATGCTCAGCGAAGGATTTGCAGGTAATTGAAAACCTTTTTTTCCCCAATATTTTATGAGTGCAATGTTGCTCGGGCTTTGCCAGGTAATTTTTCCGGTACTTCCTTTTACTGATGCTATCATGAACGAATGATTAGATCATTTTGCCGGTAAAAATAGTTTTTTATAATGTAGGACATTCGAAAATAATCAGGAATAATTGTCAAAAGGTAAAACCATGTCATTAAAAGAAAACACTGTATCAAAGCCCTTTGAGGTAAGATAAGCAGAAAGTTGCTTCGGGTCATCCTTCCACGTCATCATAAAAAAATCGCCACCCCAGGCACCAAGCCATTTCGCCGAGACGGAAAAATCAGGGAAAAAACTCTTTTTAACCGTCGGCAGGTCTAATAACTTCGAAAGAATTTGTTCATGCTCGTCAATCAGTAATTCAAATTCGCTGATCGTGTCACTTTCAGCCAATTTTTTGCTGATGACCGATACTTCATCAATTTTGCTGTCATTCACCTTTAGCCGGCCTGCCATTTGCAAAATACTTTTATCAGATCGCTGCTTTTTACCAGAATAGACAAAGTAGAGCTGATTTTTAAAAACCGGATTAAAACTGACAGGAGTGATAACAGGCTGGTGTTCATTAAGCTGATAGAAAACTGCACTATTGGCTCTGGCACAGGCGATATCGTAAGCTGATCCGCCGGAAACACTGAAATGAAGATCGAACGGATTTATCCCGAACCACCAGGCTACATTGGAAATAAGTGTTGAACTGCTGCCCAGCCCCCATCGCAAATCAAAATCTGCCTGGGAAATCACATCAAATCCCAAATTAGTCTCAAACCAACCAGGATTCATGCGAAATGCATTTTGAAGAAGTTTTTTCAAAAAAACAGCTTTTTCGGTATCAGAAGTTTTGGAAATTTCAAATGATGGCAACGAAAAATCAGCTTCAAACCACAGCACATCTTTTTCGAAGCTTTTCCAGGAAATACCATCCCTGCGGGATACTGAAACTTCCAGCGATTGTCCGAACTTCAACGGCAGTGCAAAAGCAAGTGCTCCCTTCATCACCAGATATTCACCGGAAATCAGGAATTTTCCATGGGAGTAGTAACGCAGAGACGGCATAATCAGATATTTGCTGCAACCGTATGACGCAGGCCGGCGAGAAACTTGTTTACCGAATTGTAAGAAACTTTATGTTGGGCAAAATGGTCTATAGCCAGTTTCTTTTCTTTGTCGGTGGCATTCAGCGAGTTCAAAATGTTGAAAAGATGCATTTTCATGTGACCAACCTGAATTCCTTTGGTAACCAGCGATTTTACCGCACCGAAATTATTAGCCAGTCCTACAGAAGCAGCAATCATCATGAGTTCTTCAGCTGATGGATTACCCAGAAGTTTCAGTGAAAATTTTGCCATCGGGTGAAGGGAAGTCAGCCCACCTATTGTTCCCAGGGCTATCGGCACAGTAAGATTGTAGCGAAAACGACCATTTGAAATGTCAATGTCAGTCAGACTGCGATACCTGCCATCTCGTGCTGCATAAGTATGCCCGCCTGCTTCAATAGCTCTGAAATCATTGCCTGTAGCCAATGCTACGGCATCAATTCCATTAAAGATGCCTTTGTTGTGTGTGGTGGCACGGTGCGGGTCAATTTGTGCAATACGAACAGCCTGTTCAAATTTCCATGCGAAATGATGAGGATCATCTATGTCACCGGCATGCTTCAGGCAGTCGACCGAACATTCCACCTGAGTTTTTACAAGACATTCGGGTGTATAATTAGACAAAATCGACATGATGACTTCACCCTTTTGTTCCTCCCCATGATAAGCAGAATTTTCCGCAAAATGATCCCTGAGAATCATGGCAAATTCTTCGAGACAGGAATTAATAAAATTTGCTCCCATGGCATCACGTGTATCAAAAGCAGCTTTCAACTGGTAATAATTGTCCAGCTTGTCTGTCATATCTACCAGCTCTATATCAAGAATTCCTCCTCCGCGCTTCTCCATGTTTTCGGTAATATGCCTGGTTCCTCTTATTAGCTCCTGCTTCAACACGGGAAACATCGCCACGAGTTTTTGCTTATCGCCTTTCCAGATAAAATGCACTTGTCCAACCTTGGTTGTGGAAATTACCTCGGCGCTGAAACCCCCTTTAGAAGCCCAGTATTTGGCACTGTTGGAAGCAGCAGCCACTACCGAACTTTCCTCAATCACCATTGGAACAAGGTACATCTTCCCGTTGATGTTGAAGTTCGGAGCTATTCCCAATGGAAAATAAAAGTTGGATATCGTATTCTCGCTGAATTCATCAAAAAGCCGCTGAATTTCAGGATTTTCATGCCAATAACTCTTCAGCTCGTCGATAATCTGATCCGGATTGCTGAATCGGCTCGCTACCAACTCGATCTTGGCGTTTTTGTTCAGCTTTGAAAAACCGGAAATGATGTTACTATTCATAAGTAAAATTTTTTCAAAATTAAGTTTTTAAAACCTGTTGTTCTCTTTTCCTATTTTTATGAAGATCACAAGTAATGCATTAAAAACAGGAGGAGCAGAAAAATGTTTAATTATCTTACGCTATTATTAAACAAAAATAAAATTACCAAAATGATCATCCTTTCTATTGTAATATAATTACCTGAATATCAACATGAAATCATGAATTAGGCCGAATTTTTACGCAGGATAACCTTAAGTGCTTCCTTACGGCTGAGTGGCGAAAGCGGTTCATTTCTGACAAAATCAATAACTAATTGCGGATTTGTTTTGGAATATTCGCGCAAAGCCCAGCCAATGGCTTTGCGGATAAAAAAATCCTCATGCGGGGTAAGCTCACGAATGAGCCTGAACAGTAAATCTGTGTCGGTTTTTCCTTTATACCTCAACTGAAAAAGAACCGAACTTCTTTGCAGCCAGATGTTCCCGGATTCCATCCATTGACTGATGACCGGATAAATCAATCCGGGGAATCTGCTAAAAAAAGTACCTGCAACGTGAGATGCGACCATATCCACAGTATCCCACCAGGATTTGCAGGTAATCATCAGCTCAATGGTTTTGAGGAAATGATGATCTGCTTTTGAGATGAATTTGTCGGCCAGATGCATACCGAAATACTGGTATTCACGCTCGGGAAGCCTCCAAATTTCTCTTATTATGGGCTCAATATCGGTTTGGCTGATAACCCTGAAGCGGGAAAGAATTTCCCTGTAAATCTGCCGGCGGTCTGGTGAGTTGATTCCAAAAAACTCAAACTGATTACGCATATAAGCTTTTTGTTGCCTTGCTCCTGCTTCATCGCGGAAACGTTCATATTCAGCAGTAAGTGATAAGATAATGTGGTGCATATCCGGTATAAATTCATGCATCAATTATTTCTGTCTTTTTTCAATTCTCTTCAGTTAATGACCAGTTTTTTCACTTCGAGCTGCTTGTTGCTGTCATCCAGAAAGTAAAGAAGATAGGTTCCGTTTTTCACCTCCCTGGTGTCCCATTCCATAAAATTTTGATTCTGACTGTTCAACAATGTGCTTACATGATTTCCGGCTGAAGAGTATATATTTACCGATGTAGGTATTACATTGTTAAATTCCATCATTACCAGATCACCGGCGGGGTTTGGATAAACGTTGATATAATCGGTGGAACCGGATGCTGTTTCAGGAACATTGACGTACAGCTCATCCCATACGGCCAGGGTATAATCGCCGGGTTGCAGGTTGGGGACCTCAATATAGCCGGTATTGGGCGCACCGATTTTCAGGAAATCAATGCCCTGCCAATCGGAAGCCGGTGTTGATCTGTAAAGAATTACAAGAGAATCAGCAGGATCGCTCATGAGGTTCCCGTCCAAATTGTTGTATTTATTATACATGAAACTGCCTGTTATTTCGGCATCTCCGGGCAAAATACCGGTTACGCGCCAATGACGGTAATCCGACAGGGTTAGACCGTTTACCGGCGTTTTCAATTCATCCGGAGGCACCCAGCGATGGGTGATTCTTACAAATCCCGAATCTGATGGAGCCATATTTTCCACTCTCAGTTTTGCAAACACATCGAATAGATTAATGTTGGTCGAGGCATTAATGGTCAGGTTGATATCAGTAGTAGCATCGGCAACTTTATCATAAAAATCCATCATGGCAACAACAGGATTGATCCCTGTAATAAAATCCTGCTGTCCGGTTTCACCTGAAAATTCCATCAGTACTGTTTCGGTTTGCCATTGCTGATCCATAAAGGTTACTTCCACACGATTTGAATTAGCAACCGGACAGGGGCCTTTTTGTTTTTGTCTGGCAAATACAGTTACGGCATACTGGTTTCCGATAGGTTGAACGTTGAAGGAATCAACCGAAAACTCGGGAAATCCCGGTGAGAAAACCCAAATATCAAAAAAATCGGTCAGGTCCATTCCCGAATGACTGCTCAGTTTATCTCTCAGTTGCCAGGAATCAGCATAACCATATTTAAACTCCTCAAGGTAAGCCCTTACAGCAGGAAAGAAAAGCTCGTCACCCATATAGTTTCTGAGTGTATGTACAACGATACTTCCTTTTTGATAAACAGTGGTTCCATAGGTATATTGGGAAGGAATTCCATAAAGTGCGAGATAGCCGCCATCACTCACATGAGCATTGTGAAGCACGCTGCGGTGTTTCGAAAACATGTTGGCGTGGTAAGCTTCCGGACCATATAATGCTTCACGGTAAAGCGATTCGGTAAACACTGCCCAGCCCTCGTTCAACCACATATCACCAGCGCTGGCGCAGGTTACCATATCACCAAACCAGCTGTGCGACAACTCATGTGCCATCAGCCATTCATTGGCCAGGTTACCGGTGATGGACGAATGTGGATAAGCAATATTGGATGCATGTTCCATGGCTCCAATGGCTGTACCTGTGTATCCTACGCGTTCCCAGGGATAAGGACCAAAATAATTTTCGAAAGCTTCCAGAACAGGCACGAGGGTCTGAAAAGAACCTGCAACTTTAGCTGTATCAACAGGCCTTACATAAATGCCAATGGGAATTTCCTCACCCGTTGTCGAAATAAAGGAGGAAGGAACATTAACATACTCGCCTGCAGCAACAGAAGCAAGATAAGTAGGTATTGTTTCCTGCAATTTCCAATGGTAGGTTTTTGTTCCGTTTCCATGATCAATTATTTCCAGGAGAGTTCCTCCGCAAACAGCCATTTTTGGATCAGGGAGGGTTACAAAAATTTCGTAAATCGCTCTGTCCTTGAAATCATCAATGCAGGGGAACCAGGCTTTCCCAAGGTTATGTGGATCGGACTCAAAACCTACTCCCAGGTTGAAGGCATATTGCCCGCTCCAGTGAAATCCTCCCCATCCCTCATGAAAAGGTTCTCCATGATAACTTATTGATATCTCCAGCACATCACCGGTATTTATTGCATTTGACAAAGGTATGCTTAACCACGGGCTCTGGTGCTGAAAGCCGGCAGATGCGACTCCGTTGACAAGCACTTCATCAACAGTCAGATCAAGCAGCTCAAGACGAATCACAGAAAGATTTTCCACTTTCGATCCGATAGTGACTATGGTGGTTGCAGCAATAGTTTTTGCTGTAAAATCCAGTTCGTTGATGTGGATTTCATAGTTGAGTGCATCCAGTGTATCACTGAGGTCGCTGGTGCCAGTAACTAAAGGAGCATGGCCGGAAGCAGCAGTATTAAAAGTCAAAAAACACAGGATCATAACTACCGGCATAAAAACAGGGTTAAAGCGATTGCGTATCATGGCAGTGTAATAAAATGTTTGAAAATTTTAATCTGGTAAAAGTATAAATTCCCTCGGAAATACGTTTGAACAATTTGCTGTTCACAATCGTACAACGTATGTATTTATTGTGGACACAAAAATGTTTATTCAGGCAGTGAATAAAAGTTTTCTTCTGATTGTCAATAGATTTCAAAACTGGCATATTTTTAGCAAAACCAGGTAATCTCACTAGGATAATGTTACTTTTGCGAATGTTTTGCATCCGCAATTCAAAATTAATCAACATGAAAATCGGATTATTAATGAAAGCCGCAAGTTTAATGTTCATTGTCATGCTTTGCATCAACACAGGAAGCATCAATGCCCAAAGCAGGATATGGACAATAGAAGACTGCGTAAACTACGCCATTGAAAACAATCTTCAGGTAAAACAAAGTGAGCTGGATGTGAAGTACAAAGAAGTTGATCTGCTCGAAACCAAATTAAGGCTGCTTCCCAACCTCAATGCCAATGCTTCTTTCAGCTACAACTGGGGGCGGGTGCTCGACCGTACCAATTACACCTATACCAATAACGAAACCAACCAGGCTAATTTTGGTCTGGATGCGAGCATGCGAATTTTCGGGGGTTTACAGTATCAAAACACCATCAGGAAAGCAAAAATCGACTTCCAGGCAAGCCAATATGCTGCCGATCAGGTGAAAGACGACATCACCCTGTTGCTCACCCAGGCCTACCTCAATATTCTGTACAACAAAGAATTATTGAAAGTCGCCAGCGAACAGGTCGCTATCACCAAAGAACAGATCAAACGAACTGAAAAACTGGTTGATGCCGGTATTCTTGCTATGGGAAGCCTGCTCGAAATACAAGCACAAGGCGCCGCTGAAGAAATCACCGAAATCACTTACGAAAACTCTCTTGCACTGGCCTACCTTGATTTGCTTCAAATCCTTGATTTGCCGGGTGATACTGACTTCGAAATTTATATTCCTGAACTGGAAGTTGTTCCCTCACCCGAGATCATTCCTGTCAATCAGGTCTATAATCTTGCCCTTGGAACGCAGCCCGGCATAAAAAGTGCCGAACTCCTGCTCGAAAGTGCCGGTAAAAATGTAGCTATTGCGCAGGGTGCGCGCAGTCCTGTGATCAATCTTCAAAGTGGTTGGAACACAAACTACTCCAACCAGTTTCGCAACTATGAGTTCGACAGCCTCACAGGCAATGTTTTTCAAACCGATGTTATCCCATTCAACGATCAATTCATTGATAACCAAAGCCGTTATCTCGGTATAGGACTCAGCATTCCGATTTTCAACGGCTACATGGCTTCATCCAACATAGCCAGAGCGAAGATAGCTGCATCCAGTGCCGAATACAATCTCGAAATCACCAAAAATACCCTTCGCAAATCCATCGAACAGGCTTACTACGATGCTCAGGCAGCCTACAAAAGTTATCAGGCCACGCAGAAATCTCTTTCATCATTCCAGGAATCCTTTCGCTACACCGAACAGAAGTTTACTGTCGGAATGGCAACATCTGTTGATTACAACCTGGCCAAAACACAAATGACTGCCGCAGAATCAGACTTGCTGCGCACACGTTTTGACTATATTTTCAAATTAAAAATCCTTGATTTTTATATGGGGAAACCCATAACCCTGCAGTAAATATTCGGCAGATATTAATCTGCAATTTCTTAGAAATTAAATCGAATCAGCATGATTATGAAAACAAAAAAAATACTCATCATCACCGGCGCAGTGGTTTTGCTGCTGGTAGTACTGGCCGTGCTAAGGAGTAAAGGTATCATCGGAAAAGAAGACCTGATGAAAGTTTCAACAGACGTTGTCAGTCGGCGTACCATTGTGGAAACCGTAACAGCAAATGGAAAAATCCAGCCGGCACGGGAGGTAAAAATCACACCTTACATTTCGGGAGAAGTAGTGGAACTGCATGTACGTGAAGGCGATCAGGTGAAAAAGGGAGACCTGCTTGCCCGAATTGATCCTGAGATTTACCTTTCCAATTACGAACGAATGGAAGCCGGATTACAATCGCAACGTGCCAGTCTTGCCAATGCAAAAGCACGTCTTGCTCAAACCCAGGCTCAGTTTACCAGCTCGAAATTATCATACGAACGCAATGAGAAATTATGGAAAGAAAAGGTGATTTCTGATTCCGACTACGAGGCTTCACTTGCGACCTATGAGGTAGCCAGTGCTGAAGTCAAAGCTGCTGAAGAATCGGTAAAAGCTGCCGAGTTTCAGGTAGCCAGTGCAGAAGCGTCTCTGCGTGAAGCAAAGGAAAATCTTACCAAAACGGCCATTTATGCTCCCTCCGATGGCACTGTCTCTATGCTTATCATCGAAATGGGTGAACGTGTTGCCGGAGCTTCACAATTTTCGGCAGGTACAGAAATGATGCGTATTGCCGACCTCGACATGATGGAAGCCGTGGTGGAAGTGAACGAAAACGATATCGTCCGCGTGAATCTTAACGACACTTCATTGATTGAGGTGGATGCATACATTAATCGAAAATTCAAAGGAATCGTAACCGAAATTGCCACTTCTGCAAATACTACCGGAGTTACCACCGATCAGGTGACCAGCTTTGAAGTAAAAATCAGACTGTTGAAAGAATCCTATCAGGATTTGCTTGACCCGGGGCGGCCATGGTTTTCTCCCTTCCGCCCGGGAATGTCTGCAACGGTTGACATACAAACCAAAACCGAGCCCAATATACTCACCCTGCCCATTCAGGCCATAACAACCCGCAGCGACACTACCGGGAAAAGTGTCGGAAACCGGATTGACCGCGATAAAAATAAAGAACCGAATGAAATTGAAAACGAAAATACCGAAAAACCAAAAACTGAAATTACTGAGTATGTTTTTCTGTTCGACAATGGTACAGCAAAAATGGTACAGGTAAAATCCGGTATTCAGGACAATACATTCATTCAGATCCTTTCCGGCCTCGACGAAGGGCAGGAAGTAATTACAGGTCCCTACCGCGCCGTATCACGCACGCTTAAAAACGGCGATAAAGTGAAAAAAGTTCCTAAAGAAGAACTCTTCGAATAAAGCTCTCACAACTTCGTTCTGCAAATTTTTAATCAAACATTTTATGAAAAACCGATTTTTCTCTTATGGTTCCTTTTTTGCTCTGATGTTGCTGCTTACAGCATGTACCACTGTCAGATTCAGGCAGCCCCAGCCGTCGGATGCCAGTGAAATGGAAGCTTTTCCTGATAAAATTACCGGCATTTATCTGAATGAAAACCATGATACACTGAAAATTTCCAATGAATCCTTCACTTATGGAAATAAAAAAACAAACCTGTTCTATTTCAGCCAGAAACTAAATTCAGATTCCGCAGTTCTTAAAAAATGGGAAAACTATTATGTCCTGAACCTGAAGACTGAAAACTATTGGGAGGTGTTTTTATTTAAAGAGGTAAAAAATATCACCAGGGTTTACTACATCACCTTCGAGGAAGAAGACAACGACTTCATCGAAAAACTGAGAAACATCCTTCCCGTGGAGGAGGTACGACAAGAAAACGGAGAATTGGAATATCTACTGATTGATCCTTCCCCAAAACAATTCAATGCATTGAAAAAGTACGATTTTTTCAGGGAAATTGAATCCTTTACCCGAATAAAATAAGCTACTCCGGAGAAAAGAGTGAATTCGGCAAACCTACCCGAATGATCGAAAGAACGGAGAAAGTTCAGTTTTACTACCTTCATCGGACTTCTTCCTGCTCCTGATTCGGTGGAGTATTATCGCAAATCTGTCCCTATTGAAGCAATGCTTCTGGTCATAATAATTCATCCGATCTGAAAACCTTTCGTAATTCTATCATCACCGGATTTGATGACAACGGAAATAAAAAGGTGCCCGAGAGCAATTATTGACGATATAATTCTGGTGAAATCGCCCGGCTGCTCTAAATCACCGGATTAAAAACACAGATAGTAGCAATGTCAGGCTTTGATCTAAAGCAGGTGACCCTGAGCTCGGCCAGGATTAGTGTGAAATAACGGTTAATGCAAAAAAATGAAAGATTATCCTGGGATTGTTATTTTCATTACAACAGGTTTAATTCCGGAACAAGTTTCAAAAAACCGGAGCCGGTTGAAACACTGAAAAATACCGAAAAGCAGTTGCAGGTTATTTCCCTTCCTGAGCCTGAATGGCAGTAATAACAACTGTATTCACAATGTCTTTCACTGTACATCCACGGCTGAGATCGTTCACAGGTTTATTCAGTCCCTGAAGAATCGGGCCAATGGCAACGGCATTTGCAGCACGCTGAACAGCTTTGTAGGTATTGTTACCGGTATTAAGATCAGGGAAAATGAACACGGTAGCTTTCCCTGCCACATCGCTGTCCGGCATTTTCTGACGTGCAACTGTGGGTTCGATTGCAGCATCGTATTGAATTGGCCCTTCAATTTTCAGATCGGGGCGACGTGCCCGGGCAATACGCGTAGCATTGCGGACTTTTTCCACATCTTCACCTTTTCCTGATTCACCGGTGGAATAGGAAAGCATGGCAATTCTGGGTTCAATACCAAAGTTAATGGCTGTTTCAGCCGAACTAATGGCTATATCAGCAAGCTGATCGTCGTTGGGATTGGGATTAACAGCACAATCAGCATACACCAGCACGCGATCGCTGAAGCACATCAGGAATGAACTTGAAACAATGGAAACGCCTGGTTTTGTTTTGATAAACTCAAATGCAGGCCTTATGGTATGTGCAGTGGTGTGGGCTGCACCGGAAACCATTCCGTCGGCATGGCCTTTATGTACCATCATGGTACCAAGATAGCTGACATCGTACATCAGTTCATAGGCTTGTTCCTTGGTTATGCCTTTTTGTTTGCGCAAACGGTAATATTCAGCAGCATATTCGTGTACAAGGTCATTGTCGTATGGATCAATAATATTTACACCTTCCAGTTGAAGCTGCAGGTCGGCTGCATGTTTCAGAATAGTATTTTCGTTACCCAGCAAAGTAATGTCAACCACATTGCGTTTGAGCAGGATTTCTGCAGCCCGCAGGATTCTTTCATCTTCCGATTCGGGAAGTACAATATGTTTACGATTGGCACGTGCACGTTCAAAAAGTTCATATTCAAACATTACCGGCGTAACTACCCGCGAATGGGTTATCTTGAGTATTTGCCCCATAATGTCCACATCCACATTCGACTCAAAATGACTTAGAGCCGTGATCAGCCTGCGCTCGTTCTCAGGATTGAGTACCGGATGTATCTGACTTACCGACATGGCAGTTTCGTAAGTATCGGATTGTACTGACAAAATTGCTATCGGCAGGGGTTGCAGGCCATCCATTAGTTTTGTTATCTGCTGGTTTGGTTTTAAACCGCCGGTGAGTAAAATTCCTGAAATATTTGGAAAATTATCAGCCAGCACCGTCAACATTAATCCGATCAGAATATCAGTTCTGTCACCCGGTGTAATCACAAGGGTTCCCTGTGCAGTGTATTTCAGGATATGATCGAGGGTCATGGCGGCAATTCTGAAATCCAGTACATCCAGATCCAGGCTTTCTTTGTTCCCGTAAATATGCTCAGCATTGAGCACCTGGGCAATCTGCCGCATGGTAATTGTTTGCAGAACAGCTTTTTCGGGAATGGCAAAATTTATTTCGCCATTTTTACCAAACTTTTCGAGCAATTGCCTGACTGAGGTAAAATCTTTTTCGTCAACACGGTTGACCACAAAACCAATTTGTGCACAATTTTCTTCAGCCAGGGTTCTTTTTACCATCTGAATTGAATCGGCAATTCCGCTGACATTTTTGCCATAACCGTTGATGACAGCGAGGATAGGTGCTCCGAGATTGTTGGCAATCCGTGCATTCATATCAAATTCAAATGATACCAGCGAACCTCTGAAATCAGTTCCTTCAATCACTATAAAATCGCAATCTTTTTCGAGATTTTTATACTTTTTCAAAATGCTGGTAAACATGGATTCCATGTCACCGGCCTGGATGCTTTCGAAAGCTTCCTTACTGGTAACACCGTACATCGAATTATAGGAAAATGGCAACCTGTAGCGCTGCGAAATCAGGCGTATATGACTGTCATGTTCTTTTCCGTCAGTGACGATCGGCCTGAAAAAACCAATTTTTTTGACATGTCTTGTCAGCAGCTCCATAAACCCAAGCACAATCAGCGATTTACCCGACGCTTCTTCCGAGGCTGCAACATAAAGATTTTGTGTCATTCTGCAAACTGCGTTAATATTCTAACAATAAAAATATAATGTGCAAAATAACGATGATTATTTGACTTTGACGTGCCTGAGTGATGTTTTTTTTGGAATTTATTATTCATAAAAATAGTGCCGGGTATGAATATGATCTCTTTTCGACCTTGCTTTACGAATTTTGACAACAAAAACTACGATCATCACTGCAATAATCAGGGCAATCAGGCGCTGCAGCCATGTACGTAAGAGATTTATTTCAGGCAGCACAGCTTTGCGGGGAGCATCATCCTCGTACCGAACCACAGGATTAAGCCAGAACTGCGTATTGTCCTGAAAAATAATTTCCGTGCGAACATACTGGTCTTCAGGGGATAAACAGTAAAAAGCCCTGTTGGTATCAGTAACTGATTTCTTCGTTATCCCGCCGGCGCCGATAAAAGTAAAAATGCTGGCTTTTCTGCTTACTTCCACTATCAGGGTATCATTGTTGACGGATACTGATTTTAGGACAGGCAGATTGCGATGATCTTCGGCTTTCTGGTAATAATCAGCACCTTCGAACATATTTATTTTAACCCCGTAGGCTTTCCCTGATTTCAATGCATGCAGAATATCTGCTTCAGCAAGGCTTTCTGTATTCACAAATGTACAAAAACGGCCTACCTTTGTCGGATTGAGTACATCGTGCGAATCGTCGTTGGAAATGATGTAAACCAGATGCCCTGCTGACAGAGCTGCATCCCAGTATTCCAGTGAATTTACATAATGGCTGACGGCTTCGAGCAAATCATAGTTGGTCAGCCATTTCATATCATCCGTAACATAACCTTCCCTGACGCGCGGATGCACCACGCAGACTACTTCGGTGTGCGGTCTGAGGCAGTTGATGATATGCTGCTTGTGATTAATGTTTTGGTAAAAAGGATAATCCAGCCATACCACCCTGTCGGTCCCGAGGCATACCTGATGTGTTTTCCACACCCCATAACCATGCTCATAAGCCGGAACAAAACCGCTCTTTGACTTACCATACTGGTTAATTTTCATATAATCGGTAATGGTAATGATGTCGTAACCCAATTGCTCGTAAATCGCATATACAGCTTTCGGATCATTTTTCCTGCCATCAGTAATACTTATCCAGGCACGCGCCTGAATCTGAAAGTTTCCTTTTTTCCATGTCGTGCTGTCAATCCCTTCGTAAGGATTATGAATTTTTTCTCCGGAGAATGGCTTTGGTTCTTCGAAATCATAGACAGGAGCGATGGAATAGAGCACAAAAAATGTCACTGCCAATAATAAGATTAACCACAGTAATAATTTGAGGAAAAACTTTAAAATGCGCATAAGAGAAAGAGTTGAAATCAGGTTCAGTAATCAGTCATCATTTGTATTAGTGCAAAAATAGTAATAATAAAAAGCAAATACAGAAATTTTTCGTTGAAATAATCCAAAATGTGTAACTACTTTACAATTTATTACTCTAATTGGGAAAATGAGAATTTTGCAATAGTTTTGACAAAATTTAAAATCCCAAAATTATGGAACAAACAAAAAGATTGTACCGCAGTCGTTACGATACCGTGATTGCGGGAGTTGCCGGCGGGCTGGCCAAATATTTCAACATCGATCCGATCATTGTCAGGATTCTGTTTGTGGCTCTTGTTCTGGCCGGTGCCAGCGGAATACTCATTTACATCATCCTGTGGATTGCTCTCCCGATCGATCCTGATCTCAACTTTTACAGATATTCAAAACATACGGCTTATCCATCCGGGAGTGATTTTCAGGAAAAAGCCCCCAATGCTGATGAACCGGCCGGTGAAAGTGAACCGGATACCGGCAACCCTTCAGAAAAATCCAATAGCGAACCCACTGTGGCAGAAGTGAGAAAAAATACCAGAAACGAAGGTAACCTCATCGCCGGAATCACTCTGATTGTGCTCGGAGGTATTTTTCTGATTGTAAGGCTCATCCCTCATCTCAGCATTTCTCATCTGTGGCCTTTGATACTTGTCGCCGCAGGAATTTTAGTCATCAGAAGCGCAATATCCAAACCAAAAACCTACTAATTATCATGAAATCAAAAGACATTTTCTGGGGTGTGGTGCTTGTAGGCATCGGCCTTTTATTTTTGCTCAGAAATTTCGACATTATCCATTTCGACTGGTACACTTTCAGAACACTGTGGCCGGTACTCATCATTCTGCTGGGAGTAGCCCTGCTTCCCATCAACGGATTTATACGACTTCTTCTTGCCTTTCTCATCGTGATCGGATCAATCTTTTTTATTTCAGGGGATAATCACAAAAACACCAGCTTTTTCCGATTCCCCGGAAAATTTAGCTGGGATCTGGATAAAAATGATCAGGAAGAAACTGCATTGAGCAAGCAGCAGCTTTACGAAAGTTTTAACCCCGGCATATCCAACGCTGTACTTCAACTCGAAGCTGTTGCAGGTAAATTTGAAACCACTCTCACCAAAGATTATCTGCTGAAATTTGAAAAAGAGGGAAATCTTGGAAAATATGAATTAACAAGAGAAGAAGCCGGCAGTTCGGTTATCCTGAATCTGAATATTAAGGAGGGGAGAATAAAACGGGTAAATAACTTCAACAAGGCTGTCATAAGCCTTCATCCTGATCCGATATGGGATATTGCCATGGATGCAGGTGCTGCGGATGTTGACTTCAACCTTGAACCTTTCAAAGTTGAGCGCCTCGAAATTGACGGTGGAGCTGCTTCCATCAAAATCAGGCTCGGCAGCCTGACCGACAGCACCAACATTAGAATTGATGCCGGTGCAACTTCCATTCTGATCGAAATTCCCGAAAGTTCAGGCTGTGAAATTCATACCAGTACTATTCTGACTTCCCACGAACTGGATGGATTTAGCAGGAAAGAGAACAATGTTCAGCGGACCGAAAATTTTGATGAGTCAACAAAGAAGATATTCATCCGGATTGATGCTGCCATATCGAGTTTCATCATCAACAGGTATTAAACATTTCCGGCTCCAGTCCCGATATAATTGTCGAAGGTCAAACATACCTGCTGGCTGAGCCTGATTCCGTTTTCTATAATTTCATCCCATTGACCGGAGGATGCCTTTTTGAGTTTTTCAGAAGTCATCTGTAAATCAGTCAGCGACATGGCTACTGCAGCATTGAAAGTATCTCCGGCACCAATCGTACTGATTACCTGAACCTGCGGAACATTATATTCTTTCCTGAAGTTACCTGCTGCCAGCACCACCGGCTGATCGTCCCGGGTAAATATAACAGCAGCATCACTATACTTATGCACAATTTCAAAAGCCTCTTCAGGATTCCTTTTGCCAAACATGGTTTCAAAATCTTCACGGGAGGCCCTTACAATATCTGCCAGTGAAAAATTTTCGGCAATCATTGGCAAAAGAGCAGGTACTTCATTTTGATGGGGACGGCGGATATTTGGGTCGTAAACAATCATTGCACCGGCACTTTTGGCATCTTTTACAAAATTTATCACCTTCATCCTGACAGGCTGACTCAGTGAAAAAAAAGAACCAAACAACACGATATCATTTTCATTTACTTTTGGGAAAGGCTGTTGCAGGCGTTTGTCCGGATAGTGCTTCAGAAATGAATAACGGGCATTTTTGTTCCTGTCAAGAAAAGCTAATGCAACCGGAGTTGTCCCTTCATCAAAACGGTCAATATAATCGGTAACGACATCATTTTCCCCCAAAAAGACATGGATCAGGTTACCCAGATCATCTTTCCCCAATTCGGAGATAAAAGTCACCGGATAACCCATTCTTCCCAGCGTAACAGAAGCATTGAGCATCGAGCCACCGGGTTTCCCGGCAAGGATACTTCCGTTTTCAAAAATGATGTCGTAAACCGTTTCCCCGATCGTGTAAATCATCCGTTTCATAATCCAAAATTTTCAGGTAAAAATATTCAAAACTTTCGTTTGTAAAATAGTTGTTAGCTTTGCTTTATGAATGTTGAAGAACTAAGGATTTACTGTTTGTCGAAGGTGAGTGTTACTGAATGCACTCCTTTTGATGATGTAACACTTGTGTTTAAAGTGGCGGGTAAAATGTTTGCCCTGATTCCTCTTGACGAAATAGAGTTATCAGTCGCCCTGAAATGCGATCCCGAGCTGGCTGTGCAACTCAGGGAACAGTATCCTGCCGTACAGCCGGGGTGGCACATGAACAAAACCCACTGGAACACTGTAAAAGTTGATGGTTCGCTGAGCAATCGGCAGATCACCGAAATGGTTGATCATTCTTATGATCTTGTTGTAAAAAGCCTGAATAAAAAACAGCGGGAACTGTTTGAAAAAAGCCCGAAAAAAACCGATAGCTGCAAATGAAATTTACAAATTCACATTTTTAACAAATTTCAGGTCCAGGGCAATGATTTCATCTTCGGCACGCGGGTCAAGACGTTTGTTGCGAAAAATGCTGTACCGGCTCGAAAATAAACCCAGGCCGTTTTGGATGTTGGTGTATTCGGGGCGATCCTGAACAAGGCTGTAAGAGGGACCGTTTACGCGCATATACGTATCATATTCGTCACCTCCGGCTGAAATAATGAAATCCACTGTACCGCAAAGCCTTTTACCTTCAAAGCTTTCTTTTTCCAGCACATTCTTAACAAAATCATAAAATCCGTCATTGCCAAAACTGATTTCTACTTCACCTTCACCCTGAAGATTGTTTGAAGTAATGGTTGACAAATACCAGTCGATGTGCTTCAGCGTAGTATCGGTACTACCCGACGGGATTTCATAATAGTAAAAGCGGAGGAGTGGTTCATACCTGCGGGCATTTTTGCCGTTTGACCAGCTGAAAGCAGTGTTGAATCCCCTGAAAAGTGTAAGTCGTCCGCCAGCAACCGGCTTTTTAATGAAAAAATCGTGTATAAGGTTTGTAACTGAACTGACCTCATGCCCTGAGAGCACATTTTTAATTTTCAGACGATACTGAAAACCAGGGTCAAGCACGCCGGCGCCTTTGTAAGCAACCATGTACGGATTGTACCACATGCCGCTGTCCTTGTTGTCAACAGTAGTAGTATCCAAAGTGATAGTCTGAACTTTTTCGCCGGAATCCCAACCTTCAAGTGTTACCTCAAGGTTGTTACGATAACCAGATGAATCAGGGATTTTGGCCATTTGCAGGGCATCTCCGCCAAGAAAAGCCTTGTTGATTCTCAAATAGTGGGTGCTATCAAGCTGGTTGAGCAAACCATAAACCACCGTAATTTCTTTCCATTCGGCATCGAGCTCAACATCTGTTTCGCACGAAGGCAAAACAAAAATCAATGTAAGGAGGAGTAGGAAAAAAGTAAAATTCTTAGTCATAGCAGCTTAAAACAAAAATGATGAATAAAAAATGAACTTGCGCAAAGGCAATCCTCAATGATTAAAAAAACAGCTAATTTTGTTGCTTAAAACAATCAGACGGTCAAACGGTGCATTTTTTCATTTATTTTAAATCATGAAAATGAAAATTGGCCGGACCCAAAAAATGACGGACATGGAAAAAAAAGAAGCGAACGTTTACAAAAAAATAACCACCCATGTGCTTCAGGAAATGAAGCTTAAAGGAGAGAAAATTGCCATGCTCACGGCCTATGATTTTTCGATGGCCGGACTGATTGACCAGGCCGGCATTGATGTGATCCTGGTCGGTGACTCGGCTTCAAACGTCATGGCTGGTTACACCACCACTTTGCCCATCACCCTCGATCAGATGATCTACCACGCTTCATCAGTGATGCGGGCAGTTAAAAGAGCACTTGTCGTTGTGGATTTGCCTTTCGGAAGTTACCAGGGAAACTCCAAGGAAGCGCTGAGTACGGCCATCGCCATCATGAAGTCATCGGGAGCCAACGCAGTGAAAATTGAAGGCGGAAGGGAAGTGATTGAATCAGTGGACAGAATACTTTCGGCAGGAATTCCTGTAATGGGGCACCTTGGCCTCACACCCCAGTCCATTCACAAATTTGGAACTTACGTTGTAAGAGCCACCGAAGAAGCGGAGGCACAAAAACTCATCGAAGACGCACACTTGCTCGAAGAGGCCGGCTGTTTTGCCATTGTACTTGAAAAAATACCAGCCAAACTGGGAGGTCAGGTAACCGGTGAAATCAGAATACCCACTATCGGAATCGGTGCAGGCAACGAAGTGGATGGTCAGGTGCTCGTCCTGCACGACATGCTTGGAATCACACAGAAGTTTTCACCACGTTTTCTGCGCCGCTACCACAACCTGAGTGAAGAAATACAGGGATCGGTCAGAGCTTACATCCACGATGTAAAAACATTAAATTTCCCCAACGAACGCGAGCAGTATTAGTATTGATAACCTGCTGAAAATACGAAATCAAAAGAGGAGCATTTAATGGTAAATGAAATCTTGTATGAAGACAACCACATCATCATTGTAAACAAGCACCCCGGCGATCTGATACAGGCTGACATCACCGAAGAAAAAACCCTGCGTGATGACATTCAGACCTACATAATAGAAAAATACCATAAACCCGGGAATGCTTTTCTGGGTACAGTGCACCGGCTCGACAGACCGGTAAGCGGCGCAGTGATTTTTGCCAGAACCAGCAAAGCCCTGAAAAGACTCAATGAAATGCTCAGGGAACGCAAAATCAGTAAATTCTACTGGGCCGTGGTGGATCAGCTCCCGCCGCAGCAGGAAGGAAAATTGGTGAACTTTCTAAAAAAAGACCAGGAGAAAAACAAATCCTTCGTAGTAAAACCGGATACTCCGGGAGCATTGCGCGCCAGCCTGAACTACAAACTCCTGATGAGCAGCGATCGTTACCATTTGCTCGAAATTGAACTGGAAACAGGACGCCATCATCAGATCAGAACCCAGTTGTCTGCTATCGGTTGCCATATTAAAGGAGACCTGAAATATGGCTTTCCAAGATCAAATAACAACGGGTCAATCCACCTTCATTCACGTAAACTGGAGTTCCTGCACCCGGTAAGGCGGGAGATGGTCACTGTCATTGCACCGCTTCCCCGTGATCCGCTCTGGAAGTTTTTTGAAGATGCCCTGACCGGTTAATCTAACACAACATGAAATGAAGCATAATAACCAGCTTTTTATCCTGTTGATTTTAGCCGGCTTCATACTGCCACTGAAGCTTTCAGCACAATATTACAGTACAGGACAAAACCCTTCGTCAGTTCGCTGGAAGCAAATCAACACCGAAGGTTTCCGTGTGGTTTTTCCCGCCGGATATGAAAAAACAGCCGGTTATATTGCCAACACTCTCGAATACGCCCGTGCGCTTGATACAATTACGCTCAGGGCGAAACCAAAAAAAGTGCCGGTGCTCCTGCATAATTTTACCTCGGTCTCAAATGGAATGGTAGTTTGGGCTCCGCGCCGGATCGAACTTTACAATATCCCTTCTCAGGACAGCTATGCGCAGGAATGGTTTCAGCATCTGGCGATTCACGAATACCGCCATGTGGTTCAAATCAGCAAACTCAACCAGGGATTGACCAGAATTCTCAGTTGTCTTTTCGGTGAACAGCTCACCGGATCAGTACTTGGTCTCTATGTCCCTTTCTGGTTTATGGAAGGAGATGCAGTAGCAGCCGAGACAGCGTTGAGCAGAGCAGGCAGAGGCAGATCACCTTCATTCGCCATGCCGCTGAGAGCACAACTCCTAAGCAGGGGAAATTATTCCTACGACAAGGCAGTGCTCGGTTCTTACCGTGATTTTGTACCCAATCATTACATCCTCGGTTATCACCTGGTTGCCAAATCACGCGAACGCTATGGTATTGAACTGTGGAATCATGTCCTTGACAAGGTCGGGAAATACCCTTTCATGATCGTTCCTTTTTCCGACGGCATCAAGGATATTACCCGGCAAACAAAAACCCGGTTTTATCATTCTGTTCTTTCCGAAGTGGAAGCCGAATGGCAGGAGCAACATAAAAACACCCTTGTTCATCCGGCTGAAAGCATTGAGGTACCAGAAACAAATATCTACACCAGCTATACCAGTCCGCAGGTTTCTGCCACCGGAACCATCATTGCCGAAAAGAAGGCGCTGGACGATATTGCCAGATTTGTGGAACTTGACCGCAAAGGCAATGAAACCATTCTTCACACACCCGGATTTTATTTATCAGGCACCCTGTCTGTCGCCGAAAACCGGCTGGCCTGGGCCGAACGTGAACCTGATCCGAGATGGGAACACCGGAATTATTCCGTAATAAAACTGCTTGATCTTAAAACCGGAAAGACCCGTCAGCTGACCCATAAAACCAGATACTTTGCACCTGCATTGTCTCCCGACGGATCAAAGCTGAGTGCTGTTGAAGTGTCGGAAGATCAGTTGTACAGCCTGGTAATCCTGAATACCCAAACCGGTAACGTGGAAAACAGAATCACCACTTCCGAAAATCTTTTCTTTACCTGGCCAAAATGGTCGGACAATGGCCGGACAATTGTAACCATCCTGATGGGCGATAACGGAAAAGCCGTTGCGACAGCCGATCCTGAAAGTGGTAAAGTAAACCTGCTGACTGACTTTTTTTTCACCGACATTTCAAAACCGGTCATGCACGGCGAAAAGATAGTATTTACCGGTGCATTTTCAGGCATCGACAACTTGTATCTTCTCGATATAAAAACCCGGGAAATTTCCATGATCTCATCAGCGGAGTACGGTCTGACCGATCCTGTATTTACACCGGACGGAGATTCGGTTGTCTTTGCCAGTTATACCCCGAATGGTTTTCTTCCGGCAAGTCTGCCCGTTCATGGCGAAATCAACCTTCCGCTCACCCGTGTGGAAGATAAAAGCGTGAAATATTTCAAAACACTGGCAAAACAGGAAGGACAAATTCTTGAACCTGAAAAAATTCCTGACACCGTTTATGAGATCAGGAAATATCCGAAACTTCTCCATCTCTTCAACCTGCACAGCTGGGCTCCCGCATCTCTTGATGCCCTGAACTTTGACATCAAACCGGGTATTTCTCTTTTTTCGCAAAACCTGCTGAGCTCAGCCATTACTTCAATGGGATGGGAATACGATCTCAATGAACAAACCGGAAAGTATTATCTCAATTTCAGCTATGCAGGCTGGTATCCGGCAATTGACCTGAAAATGGATTACGGCAGGCGCAAAGCATCCACATTCACGGAAGATCATCAAAAAATTGATTTATCCTGGATGGAAACCAACTTTACGGCCGGATTTCATGTGCCGTTAAACCTGACCAGAGGCAAATACCTCCGTTTTATAAAACCGGCAGTGGAATTCAACTACCTGCAAAGAGACAAAGACCCTGATGCGGGTTTTTCCTTCGAAAAAAGCAATTTCAAATCCGTCAGCTATAAACTCAATGCATCGGGTTACCTGAAAATGTCGTCTCATGACATTTTACCAAAATGGGGTCAGATACTGGCGCTCAGCTACCGCAGCGACCCTTTCGGGGATGGAGAACCGGACGCAATGCTGTCGTTGGAATCAAGAACATTGTTACCCGGCATGTTCAAACACCACAGCCTTAA
>RZYY01000381.1 GCA_009930115.1 Sphingobacteriia bacterium
GAGCCTCGCGAAGCAGCCCCCCGACGACGTGCCACTGCCACCACCCGTAATGCGCAACAACCCCGGCAAAGACGGCATCATCTTCACCGATAAGCACCCCATGATCAGCAAAGTGAAACCGGATGTGAGGGAGAAAATCGAAAACGCTATCAGGGAGTTGACAGATGTTAGCACGATAATCCAAAAAGCCTATAACCAGGCTGTAGAGTTCGACAAAAAAAGCAAAACCATTGCCCGCAAACTTGCAATAGAAGTTACACCTGTCAACCTTAAAAAAGAAGCCAGGATTATCGAAAAAGCAAATCTTGACTATAAAGGGGATGTCAACAAGGTAAATGACATGGTAAGAAACACTTTTGTTGCCAGTGGTGATAAAATCGAAAAAACCATCAAGGCAATTTCCGAAAAGTTTGAGGTGGTGAAAATTAAGCGGCACAATACACCCGAAGGTTATACCGGCGTGCTGATGAACGTGAAACAAAACGGAGTGATAATGGAGTGCCAGGTAAACACCCCTCAAATGCTTTTTGCTAAAGATAAATCCTACAAAATGGTATTAGACCAAAACACCATCCAACAACTTGAAACGAAAGCAAAACAGATAGGGATTGAGCCAGGTAAAGGACATGAGTACTACGAAAAAATAAGGACTTTAGATGATGAAAAAGACGGGGAATTGATTAAGACCTTAACAGAGGAATCCAAGTCATATTACGAAAAAATAAGGAGCATTGAAATCAATGCCCCTCTAAAATAACAAGTAACCATGGTCAACCACTCGCATCCCACCGCCTTGTTTCATGCGCTGCAGCCTTGTCCGTTGCGGTTACTGTTTAAATTTCGCTTTCTGCGGAAAGTTTTCGTAATCCTCTTTTGTAATCAGTATCTTGTCCAGATCGGAATAAGCATCCATAAGTACATTGCTGGTTTTCTTAAACAACTCGATTTCTTTCCCATGATGCGAGGCGTATTTTACAAAATACCTTGTTCCCGTTCCATTTTCATAATGAGAACGGAAAACCGCATCCTCATAGTCATACCACCAATAAACCGGAATGCCATTCGACAGTTTATCAGTAAAAGTTTCGTACGTCTCTTTTTGCTTACTTGTCATGATTTACAAAAATAATAAAAATGATCAACATGGAAACAATTATCTGAGAAATGACAGGAAAACAAAATAAAAAAACCTGTTTAAGCATGGCCTCCCGGATCTACAGTCCGAGAGTATACTTAAACAGGTTTCGCCGGCAAATATACATCAAAAAACCCCGATTTCGACAAAAACAACAAAATTTAATATTAAACACGGAATTACGAATTAAGAAACAATGAACACGAAACACTGAACACGAAACAATCATGGCAACTTTAACCGTAACCCAGTTTACCCACCACATCAGGCAGCAGGCAGCAGCCATTAAGCGTTAC
>RZYY01000382.1 GCA_009930115.1 Sphingobacteriia bacterium
TGACATGCTTATTCAGCGGATGGTTAGTGGTAAACCCATTACTTATCAGATGATTATAATAAGTAACTAATTTGACACCTCAAAAATTTTAATTTGTTTGTTAATTGTTTAATTATTTTTTTTTGAAAAATTTCTATGTAAGAACTCGGGAAAGGGATATTCAATCACCGTGCCAAAGTTTTAACAAATTGAAAAACAGAGAGATAAGAAATTTTAATTCAAAAAATCTGTCTTTTTTATGGAAAAATTTTTCATTTTGGAAATCCGGCGAACAAATGATCTGCTTTTTTGGGAGAATAAAAGCATATTAACCTTGTTTAGCTTTGTAAAAAATTGAAAATAAGATATTTAAGTAAAATAAAAAAACCGAAGCAGTGAGATTTTTTTTCCTGTTTTGCTGCTTTTCACTTTTCCGATCCTGAGAGAATAAAGAACCGATCTGGTCAGAAAATTTCTTTAAAACATTATAATTCAGTATATTAAATTGTTTTCCAAAAACGGGAAAATATCGTTTCCAAAAATTGGAAAAAAGATGCAGGTAAATGGGTGGGATTGGATTAATCCGGAGCTGAAATTATTCCTGCGAAATCTGGATCAGGGTAATTTCCACTGAGCCGCCTTCGGGCTGAAGGCTGATCCAGTTGTTGTCTTCGCTGAACCAGCGATACTGGTTGCCAACTTTTACGATGAAGTCGTGCACGGTTCCCGATGCGGGAATATTGATAACAAAGCCACCGTTATTGGTTTCTTCTTTACCATAATTGAGAAAAACCCTGAAATCATGATCGCTTTTGTTAATGGCTTTCAGGATGATGTAACTTTCGCGTCG
The DNA here is from genome assembly GCA_009930115.1 of Sphingobacteriia bacterium. Classification (GTDB taxonomy): domain Bacteria; phylum Bacteroidota; class Bacteroidia; order Bacteroidales; family 4484-276; genus RZYY01. Next base: position 830 of record RZYY01000382.1, read on the forward strand.
TCCCTGACGGGGAACCGGGTTGAAATTGTACCGGGCAACCGAATTGGGTTCAATCATTTCGGAAGACTCGAGGACATCCACTACTACGTTTTCTTCGATAATTTTTGTGATTTCTGCGATTCGCTGTGCCGGATAAGTTTCGTCAGGTTTGATTTCGGCAGCAAGTGAGTAATTGCTGATTGCGTTGTCATAGGCCTTGAGGCTGAACAGACGGTCAGCTTCGGCAATGGCGGCATTGTATTCTTTGGTGATGCGTTCGAGTTCGATGCGCAGCATGTCATCAATGTTGGCAATGCGCTCCTGCGGATAGCTATTGTCAGGGAAAATTGCCAGTGCTTCCTTGTAAGCTGCCTTTGCCTGATGCAGGTTGCCGGCGTCGTTATGAAAGTCGGCTGTGGAGATCAGATTGTCGTATTCCTGTTGCTTTTGTGCCATCAATTCAAGTAAATCCGAAATCTCTGCGATTTTCGACGCCGGATAATTTTCTTCCGGTTTGAGTTGCGCTGCTTTTTCAAATTCGGTGAGTGCCTGCTGATAATTTTTTTCTTCAAAATTGAGGTTTCCCTGCTCTACTGCCGTTTGGAAGGCTGCATCA
>RZYY01000383.1 GCA_009930115.1 Sphingobacteriia bacterium
ACTTTTATTGTGGGTTACCCAGGTGAGAAAGCCAGTGATTATGCTGAGTTGGTTCAATTCATCAAAGACTCCAGATTTGAGCGGTTTGGTGTTTTTGCTTATTCACCCGAAGAAAACACGGCGGCTTTTGAACTGAAAGACAATGTTCCGCATAAAACAAAAATGCAGCGTATGTCTGGCCTGTTGCGGTATCATGAAAAAGCTTCAATCGACTTTAATAGCAAGCTTGTTGGAAAAACATTGTCTGTTATTGTGGATGAATTTAATAAGGAAGAAAAATGTTACTATGGCCGGACTGCAATTGATGCACCGGAAATTGACAATCTTGTGCGATTGTTTGTTGATGGTGATAAAGTTCTTCGGGATGGTGATATTGTTGATGCAAAGGTGATTTCTTCTGGAATTTTTGATATCGATTGTGAATGCTGATTTGGCTGGGTTTCAAGTCTGCAGATTGAGTTGCAACCATTTGTTCAGCGTATAGATAATAAAAAGTTCATTCCTGAAAAATCGAAAAATACATGAAAATAATATCATCTTTTTCAAAACCGTTGCATAGTTGAAATTATGTTGTATATTTGCTGCATCAAAATGGATTTACACATCCTCCTGTTATTTTAGTATCTCCCAAATTTACTTAACACCTCCTACATGCAGGAAAAGCCAGATCTTAACAAGATGCTGTTGCCCGAATTACGTGAGTATGCAGCTACATTGAATATTAAAGGTATATCAACTATGCGCAAGCCGGAATTGCTGCGCCAGATAAATGAAAAATTATCAGGAATTATTCCTACGGAAGAAAAATCTTCTTCCGTGGTGGAATTGTTTTCTAATGATGCCATCATTTCAGATGAGAAACCATTTGTTTCAGATAATCATGAAACTGAACAAAAAAGAAAAAGAATTGAGCAAAGCGAAAAGCAAGAATCTGTTGTGCCGCCTGCAATAGTTATTAATCCTGTTATATCGGAAAAATCCGATGAAGACAGCTCTTTGAAGCCGGCTCCGGAAGCCGATAAACAGCAGGACGGAACCTTTCCGGTGCACAATAAATTCCGTAAAGATTTTAAAAATGGTGGTGATTTTACTTTTAAAAAGAAAAAACCGTGGCAGCGTGAAGGATTTGTGCCGGTTAATAAAAACACCAATCAGCCGTCGAATAATCAACAACAAAACAACCAGTCGAAACAATACCCCAAAGACGATATACTTTTGCCGGTTGAGCCATTCGAAGAAGTGCCTGATGAGCAGCTTGCCATGCAGGAGAATAATCTGGAACAAAATGAAAAGCAGCTTGCAGCCAATGTGCAGCCATCAGTGAATGAACGTCCGGTTCATCAGCACAACCAGCAACAACATCCACAGCAACGACAGGAAAAACCGGCTCCTTTTTTCGAACTTGATGGAGTGGTTACAGC
>RZYY01000384.1 GCA_009930115.1 Sphingobacteriia bacterium
AAACTGCAGACAACCGTTGAATCGAATCAGAATATGCTGGCTGAGTATGATACATTGCTGTCTGATTTCAATAAGAAGAAAGATTTTCTTGAACAGGCAGGACTGCTGAATGAAGCAAATATTGCATGGTACGCAGACCAGATTGCATCAACGACTCCGATACTTATTTCATTAACGGGCCTGAACATTAATCCTGTGTCAAAATCATCGGAACAGGAAGATGACATTGTGCCGGAATCCGGGTTAATAGAAATCTGCGGACTTACACCAGATCCTGTTTTACTTCACACGTGGGTTGATACATTATCCCGCAAAAGTTGGGTTGGAAATGCCCGTGTAATGAATTACTCGCAGGAATCAAGAAACGGACAGGCAACATTTACAGTGTCAGTAAGAACAAAATCCGAAAAATGAAAAAAAGGAAACTGACATATAAAAATCAATACAGGTTGCTCATTGCAATAATTGCAATAATTTCAATTGTGTCGTACAGAATGGCGATATCGAAAACATTTGCTATGTATCATCTCAAAAATGATCTTGTTGAACGTTCTTCGGAAATTCAGGATGCTCCTCAGCGAATTGCAGAATTGAAAACAAGAATCGGTGAATTCGAATCATTGATTTCAGGGAATCCGAATGATACAACAGAAACAAGGAATAAAATCATGAACCACGCCAGTCGGTTCTGCAATGACAACAATCTGGTCTTGTCAGGGTTTCTGCCACCGGTTGATGTTGACCGTGGTTCATTTATTCTGGAAACAAACATTCTTGAAATTGAAGGCGGTTTTTCGAAAATTCTGAAACTGATATACAATCTTGAAAAAGAGTGGAAACCAGGCAAAGTAGTATCCGTCAGTTTTTTCACAAAAGAAGATCTCAGAACAAAAACACTAAAATTATATGCGCATGTTTATATTCAGAAAGTCAAGACCCGCGCTTAATGTGATTCTTGGTTCATTGATGATGACTTTCTCATTGTATTCCTGCAACGAGATTGTCGAAGAAGATATATCAGGTAAAACCGTGACTATAATTTCCCCGTCAGATGGATACAGTTCTCCTTCAAATCAGGTTGTCTTCTGGTGGAATAAGCTGGATGGAGCTGACTGGTATAACCTCCAGATTGTAAAACCATCATTCAACAATGTCCAGACAATTATTGCAGACACCAATGTTACAGGTGAAAATTTCACCTGCTTGCTATCGTTTGGTGATTATCAATGGCGCATCAGACCTGAAAACAGTGCATATGAAGGTGATTATGTTGTAAGGTCGTTTTCAGTTGAATCGGATTCAGATCTCACATATCAGGTTGTTCCACTTGTTTTGCCAGTCCAGAATGACACATCCAATTTAACGTCACAAAATTTCTCATGGCAAGCACTTCCTTATGCAGATAGCTATACTCTTACAG
>RZYY01000385.1 GCA_009930115.1 Sphingobacteriia bacterium
TGATCATCCCAGGGAATTTCCGGTGAGGGGGCAATATCAATGTTATCAATGGTTTCTTTTCTGGCAGAAAGAATGGAAACGGTTGCTGTTGCTCCCTGGGGAACCGCCAGAAAACGTCCTGATCCGGGCAGATTGGGCGCACCCTGATTGTTAGGCAGGAATTCACCCGGCAGCATGATCTCTTTCATCATTTCACCGTTCACCAGTTGCTCTGATAGTGTGAGGTCGGTTAACGAATAGTTGATTACGGTGGCTTGATCTTTCTTTTCGATTATGCTGTAGCCTTGTGAACCCCAGGCATCGGCATAATGAATGTTTTGTTGTGCAATTAGTCCGGATACGCTTATTGAAAACGTAAAAACGCCAATTAAGAGTAAACGATAGAAGTAAATTCGCTTCATAGTGTAATTTTTAGATAAGATTCAAAAGGACACAAATATATTAAAATTCATTGGTTTATTTGATAATTATTTCCTTCGACTCTCTTCTGCGTGCTGCTGTTGCCTTTCCCTGCATTAATTATATTCTTCGGTAAAAAAATATCCAACAGGAACTTGCCCGACTGGAAAGGATACCTTTTATATACACAGATTGCAAAATGGCCATAATGGTTGTCCTTGGAGTTGAAAAATTTTCTCTTTGACCGAATTGTTTAATTTTGGAAAAATTTTGCATCCTTATGAAGGAACCTTTGGAATTATTTTACGACAGCATTCCCTACGACCCGACCAGCATCTCCAGGGCAGAGGTGGGCAATTGTTACATTGCAATACAGTTAAAAAATGGCAGGACAGGTGTATGCAGCACTTTGCTGGATCCGCCAGTGGATGTAAATCCCTGTTCCTTTCAGCCTGATTTACGAAACCCACAGCACCGGATGGTGTATAATGCCTGGCTGAATGCAATGATTAACGATGATTGTCGATGCTGTGGTTCTGGTGATATTTTTGAGGTTGTGACATTTAACAGCGATTTGCCAACGGTAATGGTGGGTTTTTTTAAGCCATTGGTGGCAAAGATCGATACCTTGACTTCTTCGCTCAGGGTTTTTGATCATGCTTTATGCCATCCGCGGCTGGATGCTATGGGACAATTGCCTGACGCGCTGGCGGAGGCTAAGCAGATTATTCTTACTTCCACCACAATTTTTAACCGAACCTTTTTAAAAATTCTGGCAATGAATTTACATCATGCACCTGTTTTCCTGCTGGGTCCGTCGACTATTATGCACGATGCCATGTTTTGTTATCCTGACATCGCGGGCCTGTTCGGTACCTTGTTTTCATTATACGACTATCGGGTCATGGATACGATTCAGAAAGGTGGAGGAACCCGCGATTTTAATATCTTTGCACGGAAAGTATTTCATAAAAATCCGGATTTTAAAAATGAATGATGCACTCAGAGCGCATTTGGTT
>RZYY01000024.1 GCA_009930115.1 Sphingobacteriia bacterium
AATAGTCTCTTATTAGTTTGAGTTGGTTTTTTGCCCGGGAGATTTCCTTTTGCTTTGTAATAATATTGATGACGGCTTAATCCCAAAATTGCAAGTGTTCTATCTCTGATTAATCCCAGTCCAATATACTTACACGCTATCTCTTTTTTCTCGCCCAGGCATACTTTTTTTTTATTAGCTCGTCCTTGAGCCGTCCCTCCAATTCTTTTTCAGCCAACAGCTTTTTTAATAAATCATTCTCCTTTTCCAGTCGCTTGATCTCTTTGAGATGAGCTGGGGTGATCCCATGCCGGAAGCCTTCTTCACCCATGGTGTCAAACTTCTTTTTCCAACTGTAAAAAGTAGCAGGGTAAATACCGTACTTTTCAAGAGTTGAGCTAACTCCTTGTTCTGAAGCTTCTTTGATCAACTTTAACTTCTCTTCTTTACTGAATTTTCTCTTTTCCATAAACGATTGCATAATTACTAATTTCTTTTGGTAATTATGTCCGAATTTTTAGGGGGTTAATACACCATTGACCATAAGATATTACTATTTATAAAAGTTATTTGAATTCATGGGTGTTTCACTCAAAAATGATTTTATTTTTGCCGCTAAAAAAAATGTCTTTAATCAAATCTATTTCCGGAATTCGAGGAACCATAGGAGGAAATCCGGGTGAAAACCTCACTCCGGTTGATATTGTAAAATTTACTGCTGCTTATGGCAGTTTTATCAAATCGCAATGCGGGAAATCACGGTTAAAAATTGTGGTCGGGCGTGATGCGCGCGTGTCAGGTACAATGGTAAACAGCCTGGTAACGGCAACGCTTAATGCAATGGGAATTGATGTGATTGATGCCGGACTGTCAACTACTCCAACTGTTGAAGTTGCTGTTACTGAAATCTGTGCCGACGGCGGCATAATCATTACTGCCAGCCATAATCCCGGGCAATGGAATGCCCTTAAATTACTTAATGAAAAAGGGGAATTTCTTTCTGATACCGACGGCAAAGATATCCTGAGAATTGCAGATTCAGAAAATTTCATTTTCGCTTCCGCCAACGAACTGGGTAAAACCGAAGTAAATAAAGATTTTATCGGTTTGCACATACAAAAAATCCTTGCATTGCCGCTGGTGGATGTTGAAGCAATCAGGCAGGCAGAATTTGCTGTTGCTCTGGATGCAGTGAATTCTACCGGAGGAATTGCCATTCCGCAACTTCTCGAAGCATTAGGTGTAAAAACAATCGAAAAGCTATATTGCGAACCTTCAGGGATTTTCCCTCACAATCCCGAACCATTACCCGAAAATTTATCAGAAATTGCTGATTTAGTGGTTAAAAAGAAATGCCATGTGGGTTTTGTTGTTGATCCGGATGTTGACCGGCTGGCCATCATCAACGAGGATGGGAGCATGTTTGGTGAGGAATATACGTTGGTTGCGGTTGCCGATTATGTTTTGCAAAATACACCCGGGAACACAGTATCCAATCTTTCATCAACACGTGCATTGCGCGAGATTACCGAAAAAGCCGGCGGCTGCTATCACGCTGCAGCCGTTGGCGAAGTGAACGTTGTAAGCAAAATGAAGGAGGTCGTTGCTGTTATTGGCGGCGAAGGAAACGGCGGGGTAATCTTCCCCGAACTGCACTATGGACGTGATGCACTTGCAGGTATCGCTCTGTTTCTGACCTATCTGGCCAAATCCGGGAAAAAATGTTCACTACTCAGATATAACTATCCAAACTACTTTATCTCAAAAAACAAAATCACCCTTGAACCCGAAATGAATGTGGATAACATTCTGGAAAAAGTGAAGGAAAAATACATCAAGTTTAACATCAACACTGTTGATGGTGTAAGGATTGATTTTGACAACGAATGGGTGCACCTGCGCAAATCCAACACCGAGCCAATCATTCGAATCTATTCCGAAAGCGACTCCGAAGCAAAAGCCAGTCATCTTGCCCGCAAAATTATCAGCGACATCAAAGAAATCGTTAATAATCAGGATCAGAAATAATCTTCCGAAACAAAATGTTTGTTGATCAACAAACATCTTAAAAAAACAAGAAAGTTGAAAAATGATCCTGTAAATTGAAAATGATTACTTTTAGACGATTTTTCAATTGCATCATCATGGTAAAAAAAGCAAAAAAGAAACGGAAACCGGTTAAATTCAAGACCATCACCTTTAAGCTCTCCACCCGTCAAAAAAAGTCGCTCGACAAGAATTGCCGTGCACGTAAGACTACTATTATCAAACTCATCAAAAAATCAATAGATCATTACCTGGCACTCAAAATTGAGGAAAAACCGGTTCAGCAGATACCTCCCAACCAGCTAAATTTGTTTGAAGACCAGGAAATTTAAACATCCGAAATTAAAGCTATCTTTGCCCTGAAAAAACATACATCTATGCAACTGTTAAATGTACATTTAGCCGGTTTTTTGGGACCTACCGAAATTGTCCTCATTGTAGTAATTGTTTTGCTACTGTTTGGAGGCAAAAAGATACCCGAACTCATGAAAGGTTTGGGAAAAGGGATAAAAGAATTCAAGAACGGGATGAACGAGGGAGACAAAGAAAACAAAGAAAACAAGAAAGAATAACTTCTAACCTTTTTAAGGAAGAACAACAGGCTGCAGCTTTTCGATGGCCTGTTCCACTGATTTCACATTGGTGAACTTCATACTCAGTTTATTTTTATTTTCACGCATGGCACATGCCCTTGGATTATTTTTTATAAAATTGAGCACATGCGTAAATGCCGCACTGTTGTAATAGGCAGAATCTTCACTTCCAACAAAATAACCCGTCAGATTACCGTTTTTGAAAACAAGTTTTTCAAATCCGATTTTTTTTGCAAGCCATCGCAGCCTGACAGCCTGAAAAAGTCCGATAACCTGCCCGGGAAAAGGGCCAAAGCGATCGGTAAGCTGCTGCTCAAGCCGTTGCAACCCTTCATCTGTTTCGATACTGTCAAGCTCTTTGTAAATGCTTATCCGTTCGGTTGTAACTGAAATATAATCAACAGGTATCAACAATTCCAGGTCGGTTTCAAGCTGGCAATCCCTCACAAAAATCTGGTTTTCTTTTTCACCGAAAAGGCCTTTGAATTCTTCTTCACGAAGCTCAAGCATGGCTTCATCCAGGATTTTGTTATACATTTCAAAACCAATATCGGATATAAAACCGCTTTGTTCGGCGCCCAACATATTTCCGGCGCCACGGATATCCAGATCGCGCATGGCAATATTAAATCCACTGCCCAGATTAGAAAACTCTTCAAGTGCTTTCAGTCGTTTTCGTGCTTCCTGGGTAAGTGTTGCCACAGGTGGTGTCAAAAGATAACAAAAAGCCTGTCGGTTGGCGCGGCCCACTCTCCCCCGCAGTTGGTGCAAATCGCTCAGACCAAAGGTATGCGCATCGTTTATGATGATCGTGTTGGCGTTGGGAATGTCCAGACCATTTTCAACAATGGTTGTGGCCATCAGTACATCGAAATCTCCTTCGATGAAATCGAGCATGACCTTTTCGAGTTCTTTTCCTTCCATTTGTCCGTGCCCCACACGCACTTTAACACCGGGACAGTATTTTCTGACAAGGTCGGCTACGTCATTGATGTTTTGTACACGATTATGAACAAAAAAGACCTGTCCGTTACGTGCAATTTCGTAATTCACTGCATTACTGATAAACTCTTCGCTGAAGCCCCGCACTTCAGTACGGATGGGGATGCGGTTTGGCGGAGGAGTGTTAATAACCGACAGATCGCGGGCACCCAACAGCGAAAACTGCAGGGTTCGGGGAATCGGGGTTGCAGTCAGCGTCAGGGTGTCCACATTCACCTTCATACGCTTTAATTTTTCCTTAATGGCCACACCAAATTTCTGCTCTTCATCAATAATGAGTAAACCCAGATCTTTAAATTTCACATCATTGGCCACCAGACGATGTGTGCCGATAATGATATCTATGCGACCATCCAGCAGGTCGCCAAGGATTTGCTTTTGCTGCTTTGACGATTTGAAACGGTTGATGTATTCAACTTTAACCGGAAAATCAGCCAGCCGGGAATTGAAGGTTTTATAATGTTGCAAAGCCAGAATGGTGGTAGGCACCAAAACAGCCACCTGTTTACTATCGGTAGCAGCCTTGAAAGCCGCCCTGACAGCAACTTCAGTTTTCCCAAAACCCACATCACCACATACCAGCCTGTCCATTGGAAAATCTTTTTCAAGGTCAGTTTTAACATCAACAGTAGTTTTCAGCTGATCGGGAGTATCCTCATAAATGAAGGATGCTTCCAGCTCGTGCTGCAAATAACTGTCAGGGCTGAATGCAAATCCTTTTGCAGTGCGGCGTTCGGCATAAAGCTGAATAAGGTCTTTGGCAATGTCCTTTACTTTTTTCTTGGTTCGCTCTTTCAACCGTGTCCAGTTGTTGGTACCAAGTTTATTCAGTCCCGGGGCAATCCCCTCTTTACCAACATATTTTGAGATTCGGTGCAGGGAGTGAATGCTCACATACAACAAATCACCATCCTGATACATGAGACGGATCGCCTCTTGCTGTTTGCCGTTGTTGTCAATGGTTTCAAGGCCGTCAAACCTGCCCACACCATGGTCAATATGTGTGACATAATCACCGGGCTGAAGGCTGTATATTTCTTTCAGCGTCAGCGCTTCTTTGCCTTTATGCCCGTCGCGCAGATGAAAACGATGGTAGCGGTCGAAAATCTGATGATCAGAGTAGCATGCCAGCTTTAGCCCTAAATCCACAAAACCTTCATGGATGGTTCGGGCAATGGTGGAATAGCTGACCGGATCATTTTTTCGCTGTTTGATCCGGATATCCTGCAAAATGGTAAACAAGCGTTCAGCCTGCTTCCGATCAACTGAAAAAATGATGTTATCAATTCCTTTTCCTGTATTTTCATAAATATTGGTCAACAACAGATCAAAATTCTTATTGAACGAGGGTTGTGGCAACGCATCAAACTCAAAAATTATGGAAGTTTCCGGTAAAAACTGCCCGCCAAATACGATCATCGGGAAAGTTGTCAAGTTTTCCAAAAAGTGTTGCCCGTCAATAAAGTGTTGCTCTTTATCTGCTGCTGCGACATCCCGATAACCAATATCCATCCGGTCAGCAGTAAAATTCAGATTTTCGAACCAGAAAGTTGAATTCCGGCCAAGATACGCAGTAAATGATATTTTTTCACTTATCATTTCTCTGCTTTGCAGATCAGGCATGATGCTTACTTCAACAAGCATGGTAACCGAAAGCTGGCTGGCAGGATCGAAACTGCGGATAGTTTCCACCTCGTCAGCGAAAAACTCAATCCGGTAAGGATAATCATTGGAAAAAGAATAGACATCCACAATTCCTCCACGCACTGCATACTGACCCGGTTCAATAACAAAGTCCACCCTTTCAAAGCCTGTTTCCGACAAATATTCAATCATAAAATCAAGGGATAACCTGTCGCCACGGGCAATCCGAAGAGTATTCCGCCCTACAGTAATTCTGTCAGTTACTTTTTCGGCAAGTGCTTCAGGATAGGTGACCACTGCAAGAAAATCGTGGTTATCCGGAATTTTGCCAAGCACTTCGCTACGCATCAGAACGCTGGCACTGTCAAGGGTATCCGTCTCATATGGACGTTTGCAGGAAGCCGGTAAGAACAAGATACGGCGTCTGGCATAATCCATTTCACGCTCATCGAAAATGGTTTCAAGATCATTGTGAAAATAGGCCGCCGTTTCTTTATCGCCAAGTACAAAAATATGTGTGCCTCTGAGTTTGGCTAAAAGTGCCGCACCAACAAAAGCAGGCTGGGAACCTTTCATTCCTTTTAGCTGGATGCGGCTCAGGGCATTATTTCGTATCTCCGCTGCTATAGCTTCAACTACGTTACTTTGGGAAATACGTAAAAGAATTTCTTCTAAGGTCAAAACAATCGGATTGAAATTATCGGCAAAAATACATGGAATGTCTTTAAAAAACCGGAATTCTTCCGAACAAATAATCTTTTAATTTTGCAATCCTGCTAAAATATGGTCTATTATCTGAAAAAAAATCCGTTTTATGATGAACACGATCAGGGTAAATCATCAGATTGCTCTTGAAAAAATTGCAGACAGTGACGCTGAAGAAATTTTCTTACTTATCAGTTCATTTCGTGAAAAGTTGCGAACCTGGCTGCCATTCGTTGATTACACCAAGAGTCCTGAAGATACCGGCAATTACATCAGAAGTCTGAACAATTCCGGTTCCCGTGATTTGGTCTTTACCGCGCGTTTTATGGGACAAGCCGTCGGACTGATCGGTTACAAGGATATTGACAATATCAACAAAAAACTTGAAATTGGCTACTGGCTGGCACCTCCTTTTGAAGGAAAAGGAATTGTAACTACTTCGCTGGAAATGATGATTGATGCAGCATTTGATAAATTGCAGATGAACCGTGTACAAATTCGATGCGGGGTAGGCAACACGCGGAGCAGAAATATTCCTCGGCGACTACATTTTTCATTCGAAGGGATTGAACGCCAGGGTGAATTTCTCAATGGTAGGTTCATTGATCTGGAAGTTTACGGACTGCTGAAAAAAGAATGGATAGTACTGCGAAAATGATCTACTAGGGGGTATTATCAAACAGGTATTGTTTACAATTGCCTTGATTGAAGATGCTATTCCTTCGTATTCAATCGTGCAATCATCATTTTCGCTGCTGTGGCTGAAGCTCCTTCACTGCCCAATTTCAGGCGGAGTTGGGAATAATCGGAGAGCATGCGCGCGCGATTGGAATCATCGAACAATAAGCCCAGCTCACGAATCAGATTTCCCCTGCTCAAATCATTTTGAATCAGCTCTTTAACCACTTCTTTATCCATAATCAGGTTGACAAGTGAAATGTATTTTACATCAACAATGCGTCTGGCAATCTGAAACGAAAGCCAGCTACTTTTGTAACAAACCACCTGAGGCACGCCCATCAGTGCAGTTTCAAGTGTAGCTGTGCCGGATGTAACAAGCGCAGCCACAGCATTATGGAGCAGATCATGGGTTTGATTAAAAATTACAGGAATGTTTGAGCCAGCAAGATGTTTATGATAAAAATCAGGTTCGATGGCAGCCGCTCCGGCAATAACAAACTGTTGCTCCGGAAAATCGTTTTTGACAGAAATCAGAAGCGGGAGCACCCTGGCAATCTCCTGACGACGACTTCCGGGCAGTAAGGCAATCACAGGCCTTTCGTCAAACCGATTGCGCTTTTTAAAAGTATCAGCATCCGATAAACAGGGCAACTCTGCAGCCAGGGCATCCAGAAGAGGGTGACCTGCATAATCAACATCTACTCCATAACCGGCATAAAAGTCCTTTTCAAACGGAAGAATGACGTACATCCGCTCAACAAATTTCCGGATTTTTTTCACCCTCGATTTTTTCCATGCCCATATCTGAGGAGAAATATAGTAAAATACCCTGAAACCTTGATTGTGTGCAAATTCAGCAATACGCAGGTTAAAACCGGGATAATCAACAAGGATGATAACATCAGGTTGCCAGATAAGAAGGTCTTTTTTACAAAACCGGATATTTGATAATATTGTTCGAAGATTGGCCAGCACTTCATAAAAACCCATAAAAGCCAGTTCTTTGTAATGTTTTACCAGCTCGCTGCCCTGTTTTAACATTCTATCGCCGCCCCAAACCCTGAAAACTGCATCGGGGTCATGTATCCTGATTTCCTTCATCAGATTGGCAGCATGAAGATCACCAGATGCTTCTCCTGCAATGATATAATACTTCATTTTTTCAGGTGTAAAAGATAAAATAGATGATCACCAAAATAAAAGTAACTGCCAATACAGCTTTTCCGCTATGCTCCTGCTTTACACCTGCAAGGTAATATCGCAGCCAGAATAGATTCCCTAAAACCGACAGGATCATCACTTTATCTCCTGCCCTGTCAATAAGACCTGATAATCCTGGGATTAGCGGAAATATCGCTTTTATCAGAAAATAAAGTGCTACAGGAGATAAAACTGACAACACTCCTCCTAACAGATAGGAATTCCGGTTAAACACTTGCTGAAAATGATTCATCCGACAATAAATTACTGGTTAGTATCCGTCTGAACCTGTGGAATTACTTTCCTCGAATTTCGGGCAATGCTGAAATTATAGTCCTGAAATGCGGGGATTGCTTTATAATTGGTAAGATCAAACTGCATCGGTACCACTGAAATGTAATTGTGCTCCAGTGCCCAGGAATCTGTCCCTTCTTCATGACCGGGGTTGCTAAAAACACCTGTGATCCAGTAATAATCTCTGCCGTGAGGGTCAGTACGTTCATCAAAACTTTCTTTCCAATATCCGGGAGACTGCCGGCAAACCATTACTCCCTGAATACCTTCTTCACTGTTAACCGGAATATTCACGTTTAGACAAGTCCCTGCAGGCATACCTTTTTCCAATACTTCGCGGGCAATTTGTTCGACATATTCTTCAACATGCGAGAAATCAGCATTGATGTCGTAGTCGGTAAGTGAAAAGCCAATAGCCGGGATGTTATCAATAGCAGCTTCGATTGCAGCTGCCATCGTCCCTGAATACACCACATTTATGGAGGCATTTGAGCCATGATTGATTCCTGAAACCAGTAAATCAGGCGGGCGACGCAAAACGATCTGGGCTCCGATTTTTACACAATCAACCGGCGTTCCGTTGCAACGATATTCCAGATAACCTTCACTTTTAGTTACGGAAGAAATTCTCAGCGGCATTGAAACCGTAATAGCATGTCCATGTCCCGAGCGGGGCCGGTCGGGGGCTACAACCACCACATTGCCTATTTTTCGCATTACCTTAATCAAAGTGCGCAATCCGGGAGCATTGATCCCGTCATCATTGGTCACCAGAATGGTTGGTTTATTATTATCCATAGTTTAAAATTCTTATTCCTTTAAATTCTTGTAACTCCGGCCGAGATGATATATTTCATTACTTCGGTGGCAGAAGCATTAATTTTTCTTACATTCTTTGACGGGACAATGAACAGGTTTCCCGACCAGGCATAAGAATGCGGAAGATAAACGGCAATTTTTTCTTCTGAAATACCTATCATACTTAAATCTTCATCTGTAATAAATCCGATCTTTTCAATATTTCCGTCACTGGTCACCTGAACAAGCACCGGTTGGTTGAATCTTCGCTTTTGACCTACAAATGCTGCTGTCAGATCTTTCACCGATGTGTAAATGATTTTGATAAAAGGAGTATTACTGAGCAACTTATCGAAGTAATGAGCCATGGGTCTGAACAAAAACGTAGTGCCCAGAAATCCTACCAGTGTGATGATGATCAAAACCAGAATCAGACCCAGCCCCGGAACAGAAAAACCCGTGAACTGCTCAATGGTTTTATAAAGCAGGCCATCCACCCAGTTGAACATTACCCACAATGAATAAACTGTAATAACCACCGGGCCAATGAATAACAGCCCCTGAAAAAAATATCCCGGCAAATGCGAAAATAGCGAATTCTGTTTCATAATCAGACAATGCGAAATAACACATCTTTTAACAAAATCGCAGGCAAAATGTTGGCTTTCAACCAAAAATAAATCTACCTTTGAGCTCTTATCCGCTAAAAATTTACCAATTCATCATAAAGTCTGTCCGTTGGCAAACCCACCACATTGTAATATGATCCGTCTATAGCCGTAATACCAATGAAACCGATCCATTCCTGAATACCATATGCCCCGGCTTTGTCGAATGGGCGAAAATTATCCACATAAAAAATAATCTCTTCAGCCGTCAATTTTTTAAAAGAAACATTTGTGGAAACGGTAAAGGACTTCAGTTTTTTTCTTGACCGTAGCGCAACACCGGTAATCACCTGATGTTTTCTACCTGAAAGCTTTTGCAACATTTCAATGGCATGTTTGCGGTTTTCAGGTTTGTTTAAAATCTCATCATCAAGGCAGACAATGGTATCAGCAGTAATGATCAGCTCGTTCCAGGCAATTTCGGAATCATCAAAAGCCATTGCTTTTTTTTCGCAAAGAAATCTTGCTGCCTCTTTCGGTTTCAATTCTTGTGGAAAAACCTCCTCAACCGGTTTTAATCTTTTCACAAAATCAATACCCATCAGGCCGAGCAACTCTTGTCGCCGGGGTGAGGCGGAAGCAAGAATAATCTGGTAGTTGGAAACATTCATAAATCAGAAGGAAGAAATTATTCTTTCGGAAGGGGCTGATAATTCAACATATCCTTTACAACATCTAAGTTACCATCATTTGGTGCCGGTGTAATTCCGAGTAATTCGCTCATGAGTGCATACAGGTTCACATTTTCAAATACAGGATGGGTATAATCTGTTTTGAATGAAGGACCGGATGCATAAAAAATGGCATGCATTTCACGGTTGGCAGGATCGTAGCCATGTGTGCCTCCGCTTACAATATAACGGGGATTCCGGTGCCAGAAGATACTCCATTCGAGATCGGCAGCCACAGTCAGATCAAGCGTCCGGGGATTATTTCCATAATTAAATGATTCGGGCAAATCAGGATTTTTCCAGACTTTCATGTGTTCGACCGTTGAAAGACGCCGATATATTGAATCTAAATATCCTTCAGCAGCAAGAATATTGTAATTTGGATTGCCTCCTATCACTTCTTTGATCCAAGTTTCCGGGATAAAGTCTGTCAGTTCAATGGATTTCTCCTCAGCAATATTTGCCATTCCGTGGTCGGAGGTTACAATAACGTTAATACGATCAGCATAAGGCAGCTCATTAATTTTTTTGCAGAAAACCCCGATCAGACTATCAAGATGGGTAACCATCCTGTGTGTTTCAGGATGGTCAGGTCCATATTCGTGGCCAATGGCATCCGGTTCATGAATGTACCACATCACCAGCCTGGGACGCTTATTGACCGGCATGCTGAGCCAGTAAATTACCGTGTCAATACGGTCGGCAAATGGGATATCCTCATCGTAGGGTTTCCAGTAATCAGGTTGAACACCTTTTATTGGCAGTTCACTTCCCACCCAGAAAAATGAAGCCGTCTTCATTCCGGCTTTTGATGCAGTAACCCAGATTGGCTCTCCGCCATAAAAGTATGGATTATTGCGTGTCGAACTGTCGCGGATACGATAAATAGCACCGGTTTCAGGATCGAGAAAAGTATTGTTGACCAAACCGTGATGATCAGGATAAAGCCCGGTTGCCATGGTGTAATGATTGGGAAATGTTTTGGAAGGAAAAGCAGGAATTATCCCTTGTGCTTTTGTTCCAACACGTGCAATCGAATCAAGTGCAGGAGTATTTGTTTTGTCAGGATAATCCCAACGGAAACCATCTACCGAGAGGACAACAAGATAGGTTTCTTTGGAGGTTCCCGAACACGATCCCAAAATGACTGCAAGCATCAGTAGCAGAACTGTTCTATGTTTTATCATTATTGTTTATGTTTTTGTAAAAAAAATGAAAAAGTCCTGCCCGAACAGGCAGGACTTTTTATGCATACTCACTTTGTATTTTAGAAAGTATAACGAAGACCAATCTGAGCACCCCATGTACTTGAAGTGGAAAGTACGTTTTTGAATGTTTCAGTTGGTAAATCACCTCCCGAACGATTCATCGTGTAGGTGGGAACTCCGCTTTCATTCACTCCTTCATAACGAAGAAGTGTAATATCATATCTGCCAAGATTCTGGGCTTTCAGCACTCCCCAGTCTGAATTAATCAGGTTACCGATATTCAGAAAATCGAGGCTGATTTGCAAATTATGTCTGCGATCCTTGCCATAACTGGTGAAGATATCCTGCAGAATTCTCAGATCGAATCTGTGATACCAGGGCATCAGCACTCCGTATCTTTCAGCATAGCTTCCTTTATTATCACTCAGGTATTTATCCTGGTCAACATATTTCCAGAAGGCATCTCTCTGCTGATCAGCAGTGAAAACCACCTCTTCACCTGAAACGATGTCAACAAATTCAATTTCAGAGTTGTCTTTCGGAATATACATGATGTCGGCCGAGTTGCCATCGCCGTTCATATCATTGGAGTAAATGTAAGTTAGGCGACCCTGATTGCTTCCTGAGTAGAAAAGTGTAAAAGTAGTTCCCAGGTGGCCGGCATACTCTACGTTGTAGGAAATTGCTCCAACAATACGATGAGGAACAGAAAACTGTGAAAATCCGAGTTCGGGGTCATTCTGATGATTGATGGAAGGATTGCTTTGCCATGCTGAATTAGCAGCAGAGCCAGGGTTAGCCGAAAGATCCTTGGTCATGGTGTAAGTATATGCCAACGTTCCAAAGAATCCCTGCTGGAATGGTTTGGTAAGCTGCATGGTTAATGAATAGGAATGTCCCTCCTTTGCATTGTCAAGTACCATAGCTGAAGAGATTCCGGGATTAATTCTGCGGTTTGCAGTTCCTGAAGGGAATTTTACACGATTGTCGGCGCCTGCAAATGTTTCGGTTGGAATAACCTGGTTGGCATTGCGCTGAACAATTGCATTGATATCTTTGGAATACAGTCCTTCCAGAGTAAGTACAAGATCTTCAACAGGTAATTTGATGTCGGCAGCCAGATTGGTTCTCCATACCTGTGGCATTTTGAAATCTTTGGAAACAATGGCAATATTTCCGGGTGCTACGTCACCTGGAGTCTGCGGGAATTTGTTGAGATGTGCTTTTGGATCAGGGTTAAAGAGCAAATTAGCCAGTGTTTCCTCATCTGTAATTTCAACCGTATTCTGCAAGGTTCCACTATTGGTGGGCTGATTGGTAAACCATACGAATGGAAGACGGCCGGTAAATAAACCTGTTCCGCCGCGAACCTGTAAAGTACGGTCGCCTTTTGCATCCCAGTTAAATCCAAATCTTGGAGAAATCATCAGTTTTGGATCGGGCCAATTGCCTACGTCAAGTTTTTCATCATTTCCGTCATTGTCTTTGAAAGTAAGTTCCGAAATGGATGAATTTGGCAGCAGATCATCAAAGTAGAAAGGCATTTCAAGTCTCAGACCACCGGTAAGTTTTAACTGATCGTTTACCTGAAATTCGTCCTGAACATACAGACTTCCCCATCCAAAATTGAGTTCTGCATAGCCATCACCGGCATTTTCGTAAGGATAAGTAATCCCAAACGCAGTTGGAGCAGCATTGTTCATAAAATCGGCCATGGATGCATAGCGATAATAGCTTGTTCCATAACGTTTGTAGCTGTTTCCAAAATAGAGATGTTCGAAGGATACACCAGCTGTAATTGTATGTTTACCAAGAAAATAAGAAAAGTTATCGGTTACAGAAAACACATTGTTTTTCACATCATTTTCGAAGGTGAACAATTCATATCCAAAACTCATGTATGGTGTTCCTTCTTCATAGATATCAACAAACGGAAAGATATCACTGTCGCTGTCGCGTGTATCTCTTATTTTGGTGTAGGTTACCAGGAATTTGTTTGCCATGTTGGAGCCAAATACACTGTTCAATTCTGCGGTAATTGAGCTCACGGTATTCAGAAATCCGTAGTTGGCATTTTCAAATGCCATTGAAGTTTCTCCGATACGTCCGAAATTGGAGCGAGGAAGAGGTGCACTTGTTGCATTTACCTGCTGATCGTTGGTTGATTCAACGTAATTATAGCGAAGGGTGAATTTGTGATTCTTGTTGATGTTGTAATCGATTCTTCCAAGCAATTTGTAATTATTGCTTTCGAAATTTCCAAATCCTTCATAATTACCCGGATCATATTGATATTGATTGATCAGGTGATTACGCATGGTGCTCAGATCAGAAAGGGTTGTACGTGAGATATAGTTTTCGGGATTAGGATTGATTCCATTTTCCGGATCGCTTGGTTTCCATGGAATCCCGGGAAATGATGATTTTTCAATCTCTGCATTGGCAAAGAAGAAAAGTTTATCTTCAATGATTTTACCGCCAAAACGTGCACCATAAGTCGTTGTGGTAGTTTTGTCAAGGGTTAGTTCCTGATCGCCTACTTTGTCACCGTTGAATGATTTGTCGCGATAGAACATATAGGCAGAACCTTTAAAGGTGTTATCACCACTTCTGGTAACCGCATTGATGTTTGCACCGGTGAAATTTGACTGACGAATATCAAACGGAGCAATATTTACCGATATTTCTTCGATTGCATCCAGACTGATAGGCTGTGCATCACCACCGGGGAGATTTTTGCTGCTCAGACCAAAGTTGTTGTTAAAATTGGCACCATCAATGGTAATGTTGTTATAACGACCATCTCTTCCGGCAAAGCTGTTACCAACACCTGTAAATGGAGAAAGTCTTGTAAAATCGTTGATACTTCTGCTAATGGTAGGCAGTGCAGTGATCTGCTGGTTGGCAATATTTGTCACTGCTCCGGTACGGTTACCATCAAACAGGTCGTTTCGTGTACCTATCACTTCAACTCCGGAAATCTGAGAAACCTGCTCTGTTAACTGAACATTGAGCGAGAAAGTCTGCCCAAGGCTTAAGTAAACATCATCAGCCTCAAAAGGTGAATAGCCCACGTAGGTAACAGTGATACTATAAGGCCCGCCAACACGCATGTTGAGAATACGGAACAGACCGTCCACATCAGTGGTTGTTCCGTACTGCGAACCCGAAGGTTGATGTATAGCCACAACTGTCGCACCAGGAAGTGATTCATTGGTACCTCCCATTACACGACCGCTGATAGCTGAAGTAGTGACCTGACCAAATGCACTTTGCACGACAAAAATCATTGCCAGCGCAAATACAGAAAGTAATGATCTTTTCATACTTTTTTGATTTTGTAATTATTAGTTAATAAAAATGACTGTTGTTTCACATGGTAAAATTAAAACTTCCCGTCTTCATAACCGGTCAGTTTAAATGAATGTTATTCATTCTTAATGAATTGAAATTCAAAATTATATAAGATGTTGTTAATAAAAAAAATCCCATCTTGCTCCTCATTTTTTTCATCTTTAATCCGGTGGCAAAAATAGAATTTCATTCATGTTTTGTTAATCTCCCTCAGATTAATTTTATGTTAAATCCTGAAAAGTGAATGTAATCAACATTTTAGAATAATCAAATCTTCAGTTGTCATCGTTTGTTTAAAAGTTTAAGATAACCAATAATCACTGCAGCATGAAAAAAATGGATAACAATGACTACTATCCGGAGATTGCATCACTGAAAAGAAATTCTCAGCGAAAAACTGAATGTCCGTCCAAAACCCCAAAATCCTCTGAATGTTTCAGATGAATGGTCCAAACCATCTTCTCCTCTGATGATGTGTTTATCATTCAACACATTGTAACAGCTCAGCGAAAAACGTGCCTTTTGTTCAAACATCAGAAACGGAAAATCAACATGGAGGTCAAGAACCGAATAAGCAGGTATTTTAAAGGCCTGACTTCTGTCGCCGGGGTTACTTCTGAGTGAGGGATCGAAGGAAGCATAATGCTTGTCATAATAAATCCAGTTTCCTGAAACTGAAAATTTACGAAGCAGCATAAGATTTCCTGTAAGTCCGGCAATAAACTGCGGTGTTCCGCCAACATACAATCCGTTTGCATAAACATTTACCGTATCAACCGCTGTGTTGTTATCATTGAAAAGCACTGCCGAAACATCATTTTTCCATTTCCAGTTTCCTGACGACAAAATTCCTCCCAGTTTCAAATACCTGGTTAACTGATGTTCGATTTCGGCTTCAAGACCTGAATGCCTTGCATCCAGGCCTGTAACCAGCGCACGGGTACTGGTACTGTTTTCAAGCTGAATGTATTCATTGGAAAGAAAATTTTTATCCTGCCAAACAGTGAGGTAACCATTCAGTCTCAGATAGATCGGGGCTTTTGAAAATTCATAGCCAATCTCCGCAGATTCGACCCGTTCATTGGAAATATTCCTTGTTGGCACATTTGAAAAATTCCCGAAAATGTATTTATGATAGGGAACTCGGCTAAAATAACCGGCATTTGCATAAATTCTGTGATTAGGGACAGGTGAATAGCCTACTCCGGTTTTAACATCAAATCCGCTTTTTCTGATCACCTCACTGTAAACATCATTCACATAATTATATTTATCCCACCGCTGATACCAGGATGATGTCAGTGAACTGCTGAAAAAAGCATTGAAATTTTTGCGGTGATAGTCAATCTGCCCAAAAAAAGTACCTGATGGATTAATGGCACCATTGTGCACTTTGATGATGTCACCCACCGATTTAACCGGGTTTCTTCCCTGAACTCCGTCAATTGCCCATGCGTAATCATCAATATAAAAATCACCACCAAGCAGGTCGGTCAGCTTTTGTTTCAGCGAAGACCTAAACTGCCGCAAATGAATTCCGGCAGTTAGTTTTAAAGATTCATCAATTGTATACTCAAACCTTGAAATCAATCCGTTCCATGAATGGCCGGCAAGGAAATGAGTCTGCACATTTTTGGAAAATCCGGTTACCCGCTCGCCTGTAGTCAGGACAACAGTGTCAGTATGCGTTGAATTGTTCTGGTAAATGGCCTCCCAGTCAATTTGCCCGGAGGGATTTCGAAATTCAAATATTGTAGGATCATTCGGACTGTAAACATCCGACCATTTCCCACCACCTGAACCGGGTGAAATATAAAGTGAGGAAGCAAGAAACATTTTAGGGCTGATATTCCAATAATGGTTGAGGGTAATCCAGGGTTTATGATAAAAATTTTCTGAGGTATTGTTTATGTGGCCATTATAACTTCCCCAGTCTTTGTTGAATTTCAGTCCATATTGGTCAATTTCTTCAATGGACAGCTTCAGGTTACGTTGCCCGTGTTTTTCCGGTGCGCCCAATGCAGTTAACACCAAAGTGTGTGATGCGCTGAAACGTTTGCTCACCGACAGAAAATACGCCCAGCCATCAACATATGTTCCGTCAACATATCCCGGACCAGTAGTTCGTGAACCAAGGAAACTTACCGAATAATCCTTGTTGAGCAAACCGGTGGAAAGCCCGAGAGATATTTTTGAATTGCCATAGCTGGTTGCACTGTAATCAATAAATCCACCTTTAACCGCATCGGTTGTCTTTGTAACAATGTTGATGGTTCCACCCACTGAGTTAAGTGCAACATTGGATGCTCCCAGCCCGCGCTGGACCTGCACTGAACGGGCAATGTCAGCCAGGCCTGTCCAATTGTTCCAGTATATCAGCCCGTTCTCCACACTGGATATCGGAACGCCATTGAGCAATAAGCCAATATTTTCCTGCTGAAATCCGCGAATATTTACTTCAGCATCCCCGCTTCCACCACCGGTTCGGGATGAATAAACCCCGGGTACCATTTTAATGACATCCGGAAATGGCTGATCTTTAATCTGACTTTCAATCCTTTGCCCAGGTATTGTAGATACTGAGACAGGTAACTGTCCGGCAGAAGTGAATGTGGATATGATATTCACCTCCTCCAGTGCTATCAGGACACTTTCAAGATAAACATTCCCCAGATCAATGGACTCTTTTCCATTGACTGAAAGAGCAAGGATTTTTGTTTTATAACCAAGTGCAGAAAAACAAATGGAATCTTCCGGGAAAGAACCTGTGATCGAAAAATTGCCGCCAAAACCTGAAATTGTTCCGGCATTGGATGCCTGCAAAACAATGTTCACCTGTTGAAGAGGTTTTCCCGATAAAGCATCGACTACTCTGCCGCTGATGACTGACTGCGCTGAGGCAACATTTAAGGCAAGAACTAAGGCCGTCAAAGAGATAAGTGATAAATACCTGATCATTTCATTGTACTTTTTTGGTGATTAATGACATAAAAAAAGCCCTCAGTGGTAAATCTCCGGGGCAGGTTCAAAGCATTAACCTGTTCGTCACAAAGGCCTGAAATGATCTGACCTCTATCGTTTCTTCTATCATCCAGACTTTACTGTCGGCACCGGAATATCACCGGTTCAGTCCTGCTTACACAGGAGTCGCGGGCTTTAACCGCCGGTCGGGAATTTTGGTTAAGTACCAATCACCCTGCCCCGAAGAAACTTTTTAAAATTTGCCGGCAAAAATAATTTTTTCACATCAACTTGCAGGAATTTTTTCATTTGCTGAAAAATTTATTTTTTCTGCCATTTCATTAGTAAAATTTAATTATTCCCGGGTCTAATCAAATACCTTAATTGTAGTCAGTTTGTTTCGGGCTTGCTTTCCTGATTTTAAGGAGTAATCTGTATCTGAAAAATTTTTTGATGTAAATATTCACTATTGTCCGATTAAAATTGAAAGTAATTAAAAATGAGCATGAGATTCCTCACCGTCGGCTGGCGGTGAGGAATTTCCAATTAGTTTTCCGGACACTATTGATAAATATTTGTATTCCTTCTTGAGAAGGAGTAACAGCAAGCAAAAACGCAAACTGATTTGCTAATTTGAAAGGAAATACCAAAAAGCATTTTCCTTACTTTACATCCATCAATTGCCCGTTGGCCATGTAATGAATGATGTTAAATCCGGAGTCAAGAATGAGAAGGTCAGCGTCAAAATCTTCTCTTATAAAACCTTTACCTGGTAATCTGAGAATGGTTGCAGGATTGGAAGTTGCTACCTTCAGGGCAGTTTCAGGAGGTAATCCATCTTCTGTTACAGCTTCTTTTATCTCCCGCAAAATTGATGAAGGAAGTCCCATTTCTAGTTTTATCAGTTTTCCTGTTTCCGGGTCAAATCCCGGCAGCGAGCCACAGGCATCGGAGGTAAATGTGATGTGTTCAACAGGTACGCCACTTTCGATCAGTTGTTTCAGGGCTTTCGAAGGTTTTACTTCCTCATCAGGATAATAAGGATAACTACTGGTAGTAATGTCAACATATCCTTTTTTTCCATACTCTTTTGAATCCTCAAAAATGTAAAAATTACGGTTACAATGTGTAGGAACAAACTGCGTGTAACCCATCTGACTTGAAGCTACAACGTCGTGAAGCGGGCGGAAAGGATCACGGGCATCACCCATGTGAATATTTACAATGCCTGCTTTGCCTCCGATCATTCCTGCAACACGGGCATGAGCTGTAAGTCTTGTCAGTTCGCCAATAGTTGGAACTGATGAACGATGATCTGAAACGGCGATTTCACCAACGCCGATAATTTCTTCAAACAGGGCGATGTCTTTTGCGATATCACCTGTGATAGTTGGTGTAGGAACCTGATAAGCTCCGGTGTACATCCAGGCTGAAACGCCCTGTGCACGTAAAGATTTAACTTTCATCAACACGCTTTCTACTGTCCGTGTGATTCCGTCAGTGCCCAAACATCCGATCACCGTGGTAACTCCGGCTTCAATCAGCATACTGAGCTGTAGCTCAGGCATCCTGCTCGAAGGACCACCCTCGCCTCCCCCACCGGTGATGTGAATATGTGAATCAATCAATCCGGGAACCATTAATTTCCCTTCACAATCAATAGTTTG
The DNA here is from genome assembly GCA_009930115.1 of Sphingobacteriia bacterium. Lineage (GTDB taxonomy): Bacteria > Bacteroidota > Bacteroidia > Bacteroidales > 4484-276 > RZYY01. The sequence goes on from RZYY01000024.1 coordinate 19,472, forward strand.
AACATCCAGATCAGATGGCAGTTCCAATTTATCTGAAATGGCAAGTATGGTTTTCCCGCCTGTTAAAACATCTTTTTTCCCGATATTTTCCGGATTGTAAACAATGGCATTTCTGAATAATGTAATCATGGCTAATTATTTTCTTCAGCAAATTTGAAGAAAATTATTGACTTCTTCAGGCTGAGATTATTTTTTTTAATTTCGCTTCAAATATTACCTCATCATTTATGACTCACAAAAACGGAATAACCATACTTTTCATCACATTCTCACTAATGCTGTTCGGACAAAACCGTCAGGAGGGCAATCTTGTTATTTCAGGTGGTGGTCTGGAAAATAATAATTCAAGCGTTTTCACTCAACTGATAGATCTCGCAGGAGGTCCCGATAAAGCATCTTTTGCTGTTATTCCCTCAGCCAGTGGAGTTTCTGTGCAATCATTTGAATATTTCAAAAAAACTCTTGTTTCATATGGCGTAAAACCTGATAAAATCAATCTTATTCCTGTTGCAATGGTTGACGACGACAGTACCGAAGAAGTGGACGAAACAACCTGGATTAATAATGGAAACGACGTGCAACTGGCCGGCATAGTCAGAAATTGTTCCGCAGTTTGGTTTACGGGTGGCGATCAGATGAGAACAATCAAATGTCTTGTAAAAAATGACGGCTCTAAAACTCCTGTTCTGGAGGCTGTGTGGGAGGTATTTCACAATGGCGGTGTTGTGGGTGGAACAAGTGCCGGTGCAGCCATCATGAGCAAAGCAATGATAGGTGGTGGAAACAGCATTGGAGCGCTCACTCACGGAGTACTTACAAACTTCGAAGGTGATGATTTCCCTGAAAGTGATGGCGTCCTGCTGTCAAAAGGATTAGGTTTTTTTGCTCACGGAATTGTTGACCAGCATTTTGACGCACGTGCCAGAATTGGAAGGCTGATAATAGCCCTTTTTCATGATAGGGAAAACTTTACGTATGGTTTTGGCATTGATGAAAATACCGCATTGATTTATCTTGGAAAAGATAAAAAACTAAAAGTGGCAGGAGCCGGCGGAGTAACAATTATCAACACAGCAAAAGCGGAGATTACCTACCATAACCACCTACCTGAAATAAAAAACCTTGTTGTCAGCTATCTTGAAGATGGTGATATGCTTGATATTCAATCTGAAAAGGTTCAACCTTCAGAAATTAAAAAGCCAACCCTGGGATACGAATACTACAACATTACCAATCCGGGAAAAACAGGAATTTTCACTGGCTATGCCAACAGTTTCAGGGATCTCATCACCAAAAATCTGATAGACAATAAAGGCGCCAATGAAATTCAGAATCTTAATTTTTATAACGATGACGACGCATTTCTGGTTACAATGAAGAAAAACATTCAAAGCGCAGGCTTTTACACCGATAAACCAGATGGTAAAGACCATTACACTGTTGTTGATATCATCATGAACATTGAACCGGTTACGATAGAAATAAAACCTTTAAAGAATTGAATATTAACCAAATATTTGACAGATGAAAAAAAATTACTATTTACTAATTATGCTAATGCTGCTTATTACAGGCATCCAGGCGCAAGACATCACAGTCAGCGGGAAAGTAACATCGGCCAGCGATAAACTGGGAATTCCAGGAGTAAATATTGTGCTGAAGGGAACCCTGAAAGGAACTGTTACTGACGTTAATGGTTTCTACAAAATTGATTGTCCGGCTGACGGGATTCTGATTTTCTCCTATACGGGAATGCATAAACAGGAGATTCCCGTAAACTCCCAAAAAGTACTTAATGTTGAACTGGTTGAAGAAAAAGTTGATCTTGGCGAAATAGTCGTGGTTGGCTATAGTACTTCAAGCAGAAAACTCATTAACGGATCAGTGGATATCGTGGATGAAGAAGAAATTAAGAACCTGCCCACAAGAACCATTGATGGCGTTTTACAGGGCAGAGCTGCCGGTGTATCCATTTCTCCGAATTCCGGAACACCAGGCGGACAACCAACGATAAAACTCAGGGGTGGAAGCTCAATAAATGCCAGTAATGAACCTCTTTTTGTAATCGACGGAGTGCCGGCCATAACTGGTTCATACGGTCAAATCAGCATGAGCGGACAGGAAATCAGTGCTTTATCAGATATAAACCCAAATGACATCGAAACAATTACCGTACTGAAAGATGCATCAGCCACAGCCATATATGGTTCACGCGCATCAAACGGAGTAATTCTTATCACCACCAAGAGAGGTAGTTATTCAAAAACCAGCGTAAATCTGAATTCTTATTTAGGCTGGCAGAAAATGCCTCCCGAAAGATTGCCCGATTTGATGAATGCAGCCCAGTACAACGAATATGCCGGTACTAATGTGCAGGGAATTGACACCGACTGGATGAACGAAGTGCTGCAGGTTGCTCCGACCACCAATACCGAACTTTCAATTAGCACGGGAAACGATAAAACCAGGGTTTTTCTCTCAGGAAGTTATTACAAACAGGACGGTGTAATTAAAGGATCAGCCTACGACCGTTACAGTGGCCGGTTGAATGTTGACCAAAAAATTCTTAAGAATCTGACCATTGGCGGCGGTGTTTCACTTTCCTACTCGTTGAACAAAAGGATTGAAGGTGATGGAACACTATATGGACCACTTCCCAATGCTATGTCAATTCCTGCAATTTATCCGGTTTATAATGAAGATGGTTCCTACAATGAAGATCACTTCTACGCAAATCCTGTCGCTCTGGCTAACGAAGCTAAAAATTACGCTTTTACCAATCGTACCAATGGTAATGTGTATCTGGAATACAAATTTTTAGACGGCTTTACTTTCACTTCGAGATGGGGTGCTGACGTTTATAATCTCCGCGAGCACAGCTACGATCCTGTTACCGAGCGTCAGGGCGCAAAATATAACGGCCTGGCTATCGAAGGAACAAACTATGTCAGCAATCTGGTAGCTTCCAATGTTATTCAATACATGAAAAGTGTGCATGAAGATCATAACTTAGAAGCACTTATTGGAAACAGTTTTGAGAAATACAACCGAAGAAGTACTTACATAGATGCTGTAAATTTTCCAAACGAAAATTTCGAGTACATTGCTTCAGCCGGAACAATCAGATCGGCTTCAGCTTCAGCATTGGACCGCGGGTTGAACTCCTATTTCGGACAGGTGAAATACAACTTCAGGTATAAATACATCCTTTCATTAACTGCCCGCGCTGACGGTTCATCAAAGTTTGGTGAAAACAATCGCTACGGGTTTTTCCCTGCTGCGGCTGTAGCCTGGAGAATTTCAGAGGAAGCTTTCATGGAAAATACAGTTATTATCAGCGATTTTAAACTAAGAGGAAGTTACGGATTAACAGGTAATGACGGAATCAGCGATTATGCATCACTTGGATTATATGGCGGTGGGTATAATTATGGAGGAAATTCAGGTATTGCACCCGTTCAATTGCCCAATCCCGATCTGAAATGGGAAACAACGACACAGACTGGTTTTGGTTTTGACCTGGGTGTTTTTGATGAAAGAATTACCCTGAATACCGATTTTTACATAAACAAAACCAAAGACCTTCTTCTTGACCGTCCAATTCCTTCATCCAATGGATTCACATCCATAACCTCGAATATTGGAACAATGGAAAATAAAGGGATAGAACTGGTTTTAAATGCAATCATTATCGACAAATCATTCAAATGGAATATCTCGGGTAACTATGCTGCAAACCGCAATAAAGTTACAAGCCTTTACGAAGATCAACCCATTGATGATTTGGGACGGGGAGGAAATCGTGTCGAAGTGGGTGAGCCTATTGGCATTTTCTATGGTTACCGATGCCTGGGTGTTGATCCGACAACCGGCAACCTGGTATATGACGATATAAATGGCGACGGGCAGATTACTTCGGACGACCGCACCAAAACCGGCGACCCGAATCCTGATTTCACCTATGGATTAACCAACATGTTTGCTTACAAGAATTTCCAATTATCTGTTTTCCTTCAGGGCACTTATGGCAACGATATTTACAACGGAGCCATGCTCTACCTGGGAAACCTTACTGCCGAAGATAACCAGATTGCAAAAATGCTCAACCGGTGGAAACAACCCGGCGATATCACCGATGTTCCAAGGGTTGGCGACCAGTTAACCTCATCCAGATTTCTTGAAGACGGATCATTCATGAGAATAAAAAATGTCACTTTATCCTATGATTTTAACAAATCATGGCTCGAAAGGATAAAAATTAAAACAGCCAGACTCTACATTTCCATTCAGAACCTTTACACATTCACTGAATATACAGGGATGGATCCTGAGGTCAATTATTACGGCGCCAGCAACCTTGTCATGGGCACCGACTTTTTTACCTACCCGCAGTCCCGAACTGTTCTCCTGGGTTTAAATCTTGGTTTTTAACACTTAAAAATTTTTAATTATGAAAAAAATATCCTATTTTATAATCATCCTGATTTCGCTTACATCCTGTGCAAAAGTGCTCGATGTTGAACCATATCAATCCATTTCTCCGGAAGATGCACTCAAAGACAAAACCGGGATCGAAAGAGCCATTACCGGTTCTTACAGCGTTCTGGGAAACGTTGGTTCTTATGGTCGTTATCAGATCATTGTAAGCGATCTTGCTGCCGACAATCTCGACTGGGTAGCTACAAGCGTTGACTACAGCGAAATTGATCAAAATGATATCAATGCCAACAATATTGTGATTGATGGAATCTGGTCGGCCAACTATGATGGCATAAACCGGGTGAATAATATATTACATAAGCTTCCTGATATACCTGATCTTACTGAAAACGAAAGAAATCTTTTTGAAGGTGAAGCAAGATTCCTCAGGGCATTATTTCATTTCAATCTGGTAAATTTCTTTGGTGGTGTTCCCGTCAAAACTCAACCAACACTCGATCTTAGCAATATTGACCAGGCCAGAAATACCCGTGATGAAGTTTATCTGCAAATTATTGAAGACCTGACCATTGCTGAAGAAAAACTCCCTGCCAGTGTTGCTCCCGGACATACAGGTTCTTTTAGCGCTTCAGCCCTGCTGGCACGTGTCTATCTTACCCGTTTCCATCTTTCCAATGTTCAGGAGGATGCTGCAAAAGCAATCGAAAAAGCCAATAAAGTGATCAATGAAGGCGGTTTTACACTGACGGAAAATTATGCAGACCTCTTCAATGGCAGCAACTCAGAAATTATTTTCCAGGTAGTTTTCGATGCACAAAACTACAACCGGATAGCTCAAAACTTCTTCCCGATCAGTCTGAAAGGACTTTACATTATCGCACCTTCTGCTGATTATATGACCTGTTACGATCCGATTGACTCAGTAAGGTTTACAAATTCAGCCATGACTGATTCAACCGGAAAATCATATTGCAACAAGTACCGCGATATTGTAACAGGTACTGACCGGGTAATGGTATTGCGGCTTGCCGAAATGTATCTGATTAAAGCCGAAGCGTTGGCATATACCAACGGAAATTTAGATGAAATAAAAGCCAGCATTGATATTGTCCGTGCACGTGCAGGACTTCCAGGAACTACTGCTTCGGGAATCGAAGAACTGAAAACATCCGTGGAAAACGAACGGAGATATGAATTTGCTTTTGAAGGCCATCGCTGGCACGATCTGGTGCGAACAGGAAGAGCCACTGCAGTGATGGGAATTGATAAAAAACGTACACTTTTCCCTATTCCCCTCAGCGAGATGCAAACCAACAAAAAAATGACACAAAATGAAGGTTATTAATCAATTAAATAACTTTAAAAAGAATTAAAATGAAAAAAAACAGCATTTTTACCATGTTACTTATGTTGGGATTATTTATCACTAATTCCTGTGAAAAATACGAATTGGGTAATCCGCTGCCCAGCACAGTGGCTGATTTTACCGAAACAATCTCCAACAACAGCTATGCTCCCTGTGATGTAACTTTCACCAACAAATCACTTAATGCAACAAGTTATCACTGGGATTTTGGCAACGGCCAGACATCAAATGAAGAAAACCCGACAATCCATTATGAAACACCGGGACTTTACAACGTAACACTTACCTGCACTGCTGAAAATGATGTTCACTATAACCAACTTAAAAAATCAAAAGTGATCAATATAAAAGATATTACAGCTGGTTTTACACAGGTGCTTTATTTTACAACCCGGACTACAGGATATGCAGGTATCTACTTTGTGGTACTAAACGATGAAGCACCTCTTGTTCAGGAATTTGAGCCTCACGACTATATGAACCGCACATACGGAATCGCCGTTGACTCTGTCAACAGCAAAGTTTACATCACTGATTGGTCGATGGAGTGCATTTACCGATATGATGCCGATGGGAAAAATCCGGTCAGAATCCTGGATGCAAGCGTTCCAGGACAAGAAATGGTTGGTGACCCTCAGGGTATTTTCATCCACGACAACAAAATTTATTGGGGCCGAACCGGTGGTATTTATCGTGCAAACCTTGACGGTACAGAACCTGAAGAATTCATAGCCACCGGAACCGTTCCCATAGAATACCCGCTCGACATGAATTTCAACAGAGCTACGGGGAAAATTTATCTGTGTAACGATAAAGATGCATACAGCGGCGGAGTGTTTGAAGTAAATATCGATGGCACAGGTTTCACCGAAGTGGTCCCCGACGTAGATGTTACTGCTATGGATGCAGATTTCAGCAATGAAACCCTTTTCCTTGCCGGGTATGCTTCCGAAGGAACTTTAATTGAAGATTATGGAATCTACTCCTGCAAACTGGATGGTTCAAACCTCGTAAAAATCGGCGAATACGGACTCAAAGCAACCTGGGGAGTAACTATTGATCCAAAAAGGGATAAACTTTACTGGGCTTTCAAAAATTCAAACAGCAGTCCTGACGGAAAGATAGTACGCTCCAACTTCGACGGAACAGGAATGGAAGACGTTGTTAATGATACAAATCCTGTGGCAATGTCCATTGGATGGGTAAAGCTTTAAACACAAAGGTAAATAAAAAGCTGCCTTAAAAATCTGATTAACATCAGAAAGGATTGATATTCAACCATTACAGGTTTTTAAGGCAGCTTCTTTTTTTGTATTACTTTGTAACATCCAATTTATAATTGTCAGAAACATACATGAAGAATCCCGACACGGCTAATCTGAAAATATCCCGAATAGTGTAAAACTTTAGTAAAATCACATCCTGCCGGGATCAGTTAAAAAGCCAAAAACAAAGTAAAACCAGCTACTTTTTTATCACCATTTTATGCGTAGAAATCTGATTTCCAGATGTAATGGTATAATAATACAAACCACCGGATAATCCGCCGGCATCGAAAAGAACCTCATTCAACCCAGCCTGTTGAATTCCGTTTACAAGTGTCGCAATTCCCCTGCCACAGGCATCAAATACTTTCACCTGCACAAATTCAGCGTTTTTCAGCCAGTAGCTTATGGTAGTTGTTTTATTGAAAGGATTTGGAAAGTTTTTGCCTGGATACTTAACGTATTCATTTTCATCAATTCCTACAAAAATATCGTTATATTTTTCTTCTGCAGCTGCTATATTGGTTACCATCGCATCTTCGTTTAAGCCAAGGGCCATTGCATAGTAAACATCAAACATCTGCCCCGGATTCAGGGCTACAGCTTCCTGTGCAGTAATGGTAACCGGTCCGTCGATTGTAGTTGAAATATATTGATTCTGTAAAGAGCCATTGTGCATCCAGGTCCAGTAGTCTGAATCAACTTCATAACCATCGTACCATTCGAATGAGTATAGCGACGAAAGTGAAGCTCCCAGTAGTTTCATACCCATGTTCATGTGGGTGCCCCTGTGAAAGCGAATTATTTCCTCACCGGCAATGTAGGTAACAGTATCGTATCCATATTCCTCGTTTAATTCAGGAATTATATCGAGACCGATGGAAGCATCCACTGCACCCGTTTCATTATTTTGCACTCTGAACCTTACAATAGTGTACATTCCATTATTCCAGCCAAAAGCATTTAACCTTACAATGACATTTGGCGGAGCACCGGAATAAGAATTGTCGTAAGCACCATAGATTTCAAAATCACTGGAAGCAGGATTGCCAACCAAAACAGTTGGTTCGTACTCCTCAGCATCATTCTGATAATCGAATACAGTGGTTGGGCTTGTTCCAACCAGAATTGATGCACGCTGCAGATGAATAATCCCCTCTGTGTCGTAAAACCTGATGCGACCATACTGATTTACACTTACTTCCATGGTTCCGGTATTGAAAGTTGCCTGGGGATACAGGTCAGCGATGTAAAACAGTGTTGCAAACAGCAACAGTAAAGCTTTTTTCATAGTCTGATGTTTTTGTTAGTTACTAAATATTTGATTTACAGTTATAAAATCTGATTATAACCTTCGTTTTAATTCAAATTTTAAAAAGTAAAAATACAAAAAATCAGCCCATGTAAAAATAAAGCAAACAAATTTACCTTCAGATTTATGCTCTGTTTCTTTGAAT
>RZYY01000386.1 GCA_009930115.1 Sphingobacteriia bacterium
CTACTATGGTTAGTGTTGTTTTAACCGACAGGGTCGTAGTCGATCACATGAAAGTCTACGATTTGGTTTCTATGGGCCGTTACCCGTATACCGGTTATTTTGGTCGATGTTCTGTGCTGGATCAGGAAGTAATTATGGAAGCGATGGAATTAACCGGTATTGGAGCACTTAGCCATCGTTATCTCGGCGAATTGAGCGATGGAGAACGACAAAAAGTGATGATATCCAGAGCATTAGCCCAAGAAACACCTATTATTGTCCTGGATGAACCCATGGCTTTTCTCGATTTTCCTTCCAAACTGGAGCTCATGCAGATTATTAAAAAGCTCGTTCGGGTGCATGGGAAAAGTATTTTGTTAACTACCCACGACCTCTCCTTATCCATAAAAAGCGCCGATTGGATTTGGATGATTGCAGCAGGGAAACGTATGCAGCGTGGTGTTCCTGAGGATCTTGTGCTAAAGGGCGCTTTCGCTGATTATTTTAATAAAGAAACTATTCATTTTGATGCAAATAGCGGTGATTTTAAAATTGACTTTAAAACCGGTAAAAATATTAATGTCTGGGGTAACGGATTAACAGCACAATGGATACGCAAAGCTTTGATCCGTAAAGGGTATAATGTGGTAGATCAACCAAAGGGAAAAGCAGATATTGTTGTCGATGATGGCCCGCCACCCGAAATAAAAGTAAATTCAGGGACAACTCCCTTTTCGGTGAACTCTGTCAGGGAATTATTGTTAAAACTTTAAATAACATTTTATGAAATTAGTATTATCTGTTTTAATCTTGATGCTTATGATGATGCAATGTACTGTAAAAGAAGCGGATGTTTTATTGAAGAATGGATTGATATACACAGTAGATTCAGCTTTTACCACGGTAACCGGCATGGTTTACCGGAACGGGATTATTTTGGAGACAGGAAAATGGGAAGAATTGCTGGAAAAGTATCATCCCCGTATTGAGTTCGATTTGAATGGAAAGTGTGTCTATCCGGGTTTCATTGATGCCCATTCGCATTTTTACGGTTATGGTACTTTTTTGGCGATGGCCGATCTGACTGGTGCATCATCGTTTGACGAGGTGATATTACGTTTGAAAAGGCATGCCAAAATCTATCCCGGCCAATGGATTGTTGGGCGTGGATGGGATCAAAACCATTGGCCGGATAAAAAATTTCCCGTAAATACTGAACTCGATCGGTTGTTTCCCGATAAATTTGTGGTTTTGATACGTGTGGATGGCCATGCCGTTTTAGTGAATTCCCCTGTAATGCATTTGGCTGGATTTAATGCTACTACAGCGATTTCAGGTGGGGAGATACTTACTGAAAACGGAAAAGTTACCGGAGTTGTATTGGATAAAGGGGCTGATCGCATTCGGGAATTAATTCCGGAATTAACGGCTATTGA
>RZYY01000387.1 GCA_009930115.1 Sphingobacteriia bacterium
GGCATTGGCCGAACAATCACGTATTGTTCGTCTTCCGTTGAATAAAATCGGCACCATCAACAAAATCAACAAGGCATTTGCCCAGCTGGAACAGGAATTCGAGCGCGAACCAGATGCACACGAAATTGCTGCTTTACTCGACATGCCCGACACCGAAGTGAAAGACAGTCTGCGACATACCGGACGCCATGTCTCCATGGATGCTCCCATTGTAACCGACGAAGACACCAACCTCTACGACCTTTATGCCAACGAGGAAAGTGAACGCCCTGACAAAGGTCTGCAATTCGAGTCACTGAATATTGAGATTGAACGCGCCATTGCAACGTTGACACCGCGCGAACGCGACGTGTTGAAATTCTATTTTGGGTTGAATGGCGCTGCACAGCTCACCCTTGATGAAATCGGCGATAAATTCGGTCTCACACGCGAGCGCGTACGTCAGATCAAAGAAAAAGCCATCCGTCGCCTGAAACACGGCAGCCGCAGCCGAAACCTGAAAGGATATCTCGGATAAAAAACAAGTTGTGAATATACCCTTAAGCTCCCGCATTGGCCCAAACCTGCGGGAGTTTTTTTATGATTTTACCCGACCCTGATACAGAGATTTTACAAACGGTACAATTTCCTTTTTAAACATCAGAAACCCGACAACAGACAAAATAACAAGATGCAGCGAAGCTATCAGATACACATTGATATCGCTGAAGAAAAGATCTGTTGCCAGCAAAATAAGGATGTATATGACTGGATAAACAATGAATTTTTGCGGATTCACTGAAAAACTGTAGAACCTTCTCACAAAAATAAATACAAGAAACACCTGCACCATTTTAGTCAAAAAATTGGCCCATGCAGCACCTTCAATTCCATTGAAACGTATCAAGATATAAGTTACAAGCACCTGAATAACAGCTACTAAGCCATAAATCAGTGGTAGCATTTTTGTTTTTTTGAAATAATAAATAGGAGTCATCAGATACATCAACCAGACCCTGGTTGCCATACCAGCCAGCAGAACGGGAAGCAGATTAAACGAGAAATACAAATCTGTATTGGAGACAACAAAGGGTACCAAAAAAACAACAGCCACATAAATAAGAGGAATGCTCAGCTGATTTATCACTGTAAAACCGTTAAAATAGCGATTAATTTCAACATTACCAACTGGTCTGTCCCCATTTTCTTTCCAGATTTTGAAAACTTTGGGATTGATGGCAGCAGATAAACCGGCCTGTAAGAGTTCCACAATGAGCGTAATTTTTACAGCAAAGTCGAAAATGGCCACCTCTTTTTCTGTCATGATGCCAAGAATAAAATAGCGGTCAATATTCGAAATAACCCATGTCAGAATGTAAAAAATGTATAAAGGGGTGCAATACCTTAACAGATCTTTAAGCACCGATTTAGAAT
>RZYY01000149.1 GCA_009930115.1 Sphingobacteriia bacterium
CTGCAAGTCCTACCACCATTGCAGCCGGCAATATATCCTTCACTCCCTCGATGAAAAGGTGTGTTATTTTGTTTGGATTGTAATTCATGGCCATGCCTGCTGCAATGCCCATTGCAAAAAACAATGTGGCAATTTCCATCACGTACCAGGAATAACCCATGACTCCGACAATGAGAAACAGAATGGTAAACAGCAGTAAGTTAAGAACAAAAAACTGAGCACTTTTCCTCAGTGCCAGGATTCCAGAAACAAGAAATAAAAAGGTAATCACAGGCAATGCCGGAAAAACAGCACTGGCGTTACCGATTTTTAAGGTGGTGACGGGGTAAAAAATGGAAAACAGAATTAAGGATAAAAAAATGAGTAGAAACGTGATCCATGCAGCTTTTGTTGATTTTTCGCCGGTATTATTCATGACATCTTCATTATTTCTGGCCCGCCAGTAATGATCTTCTTCGTAAACCGGGGAAGCTTCCGGATTTTTTCTGATTTTGGCAGCGTAACGGAGCACCCAGGCAATGCCGACAATGTTGATAACAATCCAGCAAAAAAAGCGGTATTCGATCCCGGAAAACAGTGGTAAATCTGACAATCCCTGCGCAATGCCAATGGTGAAAGGATTAAGTATGGCTCCGGCAAAGCCAAGCGCTGCAGCAACATAGCAAAGATTTAGACCGACAATGGAATCGTAACCCATTCGAATGGATAGCGGAACGAAAATGATGACAAAAGCAATGGTTTCTTCGCTCATGCCGAAAATTGCTCCAAACAGGCTGAACATTATCATAATCAGGGTGATGATGATATTATTGATCCCGATCTTTCTCAGAAATTTGTTGTGCTCGATTTTTTTGGTGAAGCTGAGAAATGAATAAATACCCGCATCAATGGCCCTGCTGTTGTTCATGATCCAGAAAGCTCCGCCAATGAGAAGGATAAAAACAATAATATCAGCTTTATCTTCAAAACCATCAAAAAGGGCTGAAAAAACCTGCCAGGTTTGCGGGGTATTTTCAACATAGTGGAAAGATTCATTTTTGATAATTTCCCTGGTTTCCTCACCAACCTGAACTGACTGACGTTCAAATTTCCCTCCCGGGATCAGCCAGGTGAGTATTGCCGCAAAGAGAATGACAGCAAATACGATGACGAAAGTGTGCGGAATTTTGTTTTTTTTCATACAGGTAATGTTCAATGAATGACGTTACCGCAAAAATAGAAATTTAAAAACAGCAGGTTTTGACTATTTAAAACCACCGAAGATCGGTTACATTCCTGTTGTCGGATGATGTACAGGAACTGCCTTCATCATAAATTTCTTCATGTCAGCCGGATATTGCCACACACGCGAGCAGCCATTTAAACTAACCACTTGTAATTTTTCGCCAGCCTCTTGTTACTGTTCTTAAAAATGAGTTCGTAATCGTTTATTGATTTTAAAGTATTGATCAAATTTTTGAAAAGAAATTTCCTCCGGATTGATTACTTTTGTGGCTTGTCAGGTCAGCACAAAAAGCATTTGGCTAACAAACATCCATAAGTATAAATGCCACTAAATATAATGTTGTTTGTGATCTGTCCGCGGGACATAATTTTATTTCATTAATAAATTAAAGCTCGACCCATGAATCTTGATTCTTTACATGCCATTTCGCCGGTTGACGGACGATACATCAGTAAAACCATTCCATTACAGGATTATTTCTCCGAAGCCGCACTCATTAAATATCGTTTACAGGTTGAAGTGGAATATTTTATTGCATTGTGTCGGTTACCACTGCCACAACTGCGTGATGTTGAACATGCTGTTTTTGACCACCTCAGATCACTATGTCAGAATTTTTCGGATAATGATGCACTTCGGGTAAAGGAGATAGAAAAAATAACCAATCACGATGTCAAAGCAGTGGAATATTTTCTGAAGGAAAGGTTTGACGAAATGGGGATGGGAACTTACAGGGAATTTGTGCACTTTGGTCTTACTTCGCAGGACATCAACAATACAGCTGTTCCTTTGTCAATTAAGAATGCCTGGTATGATGTGCTGCTTCCTGAGTTTGAAAATTTACTGACACAGCTTCGATTGATGGCCGGTAACTGGAAAGATATTCCTATGCTGGCAAGGACACATGGTCAGCCGGCCTCACCTACAACGCTGGGAAAGGAAGTGCTGGTATTTGTGGTCAGAATGGAACGGCAACTTGAATTGTTGGCCAAAATTTCTTTTTCAGGAAAATTTGGCGGAGCAACAGGTAATTTTAATGCACATCATGTAGCTTATCCGGAAATCGACTGGGTGGAGTTTGCCAATCAGTTTCTCGACGAAAAACTTGGGATTCGGCGGCAGCAGGTGACCACCCAAATAGAAAATTACGACGATATGGCAGCCTTTTTTGATGGCATGAAGCGATTAAATACCATACTGATTGATTTGAACCGGGACTTCTGGACCTACATTTCGATGGATTATTTCAAACAAAAGATCAAACAGGGTGAAGTTGGCTCATCAGCTATGCCTCACAAAGTGAATCCGATAGATTTCGAAAATTCCGAAGGTAACCTGGGCCTGGCTAATGCACTATTACAACACCTGTCAGCCAAACTGCCTGTTTCGAGGCTGCAGCGCGACCTGACCGACTCTACCGTAACCCGTAACATCGGCGTACCTTTTGCTCATACACTGATTGCTTTGCAATCGCTGTTGAAAGGACTGGGTAAACTCGTTCTTAATGAAGAAAAAATTTATATTGATCTTGACGACAACTGGGCGGTGGTTGCCGAAGCCATTCAAACCATACTTCGTCGCGAAAATTATTCAAACCCTTATGAAGCCTTGAAAAATCTGACACGTAAAAATCAGCGTATCCTTCGTGATGATATCTGTCGCTTTATTGATTCACTCGAAATTGAAGATGCCCTTAAAGAAGAATTGAAAACAATTACACCAACAAATTATACCGGAATTAAACCCAATGAACAATTTTGAAACATTTGAGCTGAATCATGATTTAAACCACCAAAGCAGAACAGCATTATGAGGCCTGAAGAAGCAAAACAAAGGATTGATCAACTTTCTGCAGAGCTCAACGAGCATAATTTCCGTTACTATGTCTTGTCTGATCCGGCAATTTCGGACTTTGAGTTTGACATGAAAATGAAAGAACTTGAAAAACTTGAGGAGCAGTTTCCGCAGTATGCATGGCCTGACTCACCTGCCAGGAGGGTAGGAGGAGAAATTACAAAGGAATTCAGACAGGTAATCCATGAGTACCCGATGATGTCTTTGGGTAATACTTATTCCGAGCAGGAAGTGGTGGATTTTATCAATCGTGTGAAAAAGGCCACAGGTGAAAAAGTGGAATTTGTTTGCGAGCTCAAGTATGATGGTGTTGCCATTGGTCTGCGTTATGAAAAAGGTTTACTGACGCTGGGAGTAACGCGGGGAGACGGGGAGCAGGGTGACGACGTTACGGCCAACGTCAGAACAATCCGTAGCATTCCTTTACGACTGCGGGGTGAGGGATTTCCCGAAAAATTTGAAATCCGTGGAGAAGTTATCATGACAAGGGATGCTTTCAATCAGTTAAATAAAATACGTCTGGAGAATGACGATCAGCCCTTTGCCAACCCACGCAATGCAGCTTCAGGCAGCCTTAAAATGCAGGATTCTGCCGAAGTGGCCAGGCGTAACCTGGATTGTTTCCTATATTTTCTCATCGGCAGGAATCTTCCTTTTTCCAATCATTATGACAGTCTTCAGGAATGTCGCAATTGGGGATTCAGGATTTCTAAGTATATGGCCAAATGTATCACTGTTGAGGAGATTTTTGAATTCATTAATTCATGGGAACAAGATCGCCGGAAGCTCAATTTTGATATTGATGGTGTTGTGATTAAAGTAAACAGCTATAATCAACAGCAGGAACTGGGATATACATCTAAATCACCGCGATGGGCAATTGCATACAAATATCCTGCAGAAAGTGTTTCCACCCGGCTCCTTTCCATTGATTATCAGGTGGGTCGTACAGGTGCTGTTACTCCTGTTGCAAACCTTGAACCGATATTACTGGCCGGTACTACAGTAAAGCGGGCATCGCTTCACAATGCTGACATCATCCAAAAACTGGATGTGAGAATAGGGGATATGGTTTTTGTCGAAAAAGGAGGTGAAATTATCCCGAAAATTACTGGTGTTGACCTCAGTCAGCGCTCCGATGAAGCTGTACCCGTCGTTTTTATCAAAAATTGTCCGGAGTGTGGAACACCTCTGGTGAGAACTGAAGGAGAAGCAGCTTATTATTGTCCTAATGATGTCGGCTGTCCGCCACAGATCAAAGGGAAGCTTGAACACTTTATAAGCCGCAAAGCTTTGAATATTGACAGTCTTGGAGAAGGGAAAGTTGAAGTGCTTTATGAAAAAGGACTTCTCAAATCTGTAGCTGATTTTTATAAACTGACCTATCATGATTTAATTGGCCTTGAAAAAACTTTACCTGCACCTGACGGCAGACAGGAAAGGAAAATAAGCTTCAGAGAAAAAACGGTTGACAATATTTTGAAAGGAATTGATGCTTCGCGGTTAACTCCCTTTCCAAGAGTGCTTTATGCTTTGGGCATCAGATATGTTGGCGAAACTGTGGCTAAAAAACTTGCCTCACATTTTAAATCAATCGACCGGTTGATCGCTGCAGATTTTGATGCTTTGACAGAGGTAAATGAAATTGGAGAAAAAATCGCCGGAAGCATTTTAGAATATTTTAGCAATCAAGACCATCTGCAGATGATCAATGAACTGAAAAAAGCCGGGATTCAATTTACAATACAAAATGAAAATCAGACAAATGAAGGGAAATTGCAAGGAAAAACATTTGTAGTAAGCGGCGTTTTTAGCCATTTCTCTCGTGATGATCTGAAAGCAACAATCGAACAGCATGGTGGAAAAAATGCCAGTTCGGTCAGCGGAAATACCGACTTTTTGATTGCCGGTGAAAATATGGGACCTGCCAAACGGGCAAAAGCTGAATCTCTGGGAGTAAAGATTATCAGCGAAGAGGACTTTATGGAGATGATAGGATAATTACTTCCGATTCAGGAATCAAAGTTGTTCATGATAAATATTTAATAATCAAATTCATATAAAATGAAATCCCAAAAAGTGTTTTTTATCACTGCCATTTTTTCCTTCATTTGGCTGCTGTCTGTTTCTTCCCTTTTTGCCCAACCGGAAAAATATATTAAGCAACTCACGGAACTTGATGCCTATTATTCCAAAGCTCTTTCAGATTGGGAGGTTCCGGGAATGGCCATCGCCATAGTGAAAGATGATGAGGTAATTTTTTCAAAAGGTTATGGTGTTACCGAAATCAATACCAAAGAACTGGTGGATGCTGAAACTCTGTTTCCCATTGCATCCAACACAAAAGCTATGACAGTGGCAGCTCTTTCGGTTTTGGTTGACCGTGGTCTTATTTCATGGAACGACAGGGTAATAAATTATTTGCCTTATTTTCAACTTTATGATCCCTATGTTACGCAAAACATGACTATCCGGGATCTTCTGACACATCGTTCAGGTTTAAAGACTTTCAGTGGCGATCTGCTTTGGTATGGAACCAAATACTCACCTGAAGAGGTAGTCCGACGGGCAAGGTATCTTAAACCTGAATATGGCTTCAGGGAACAGTTTGGCTACTCCAACATTCTGTACCTTGCTGCCGGTGAAATTATTCCTGCTGTTACAGGCATGAGCTGGGAAGATTTCATTACAAAAGAAATTCTTAAGCCACTTGGGATGTCCAGGACGGTGTTGTCAACAAATGATCTCCCGGCTATGTCAAATGTGGCCACTCCGCATACAACATTCAACGATAAGGTAATTGCTATCGAATATCTTAACTGGGACAACATGGGACCGGCCGGATCGGTGATTTCAAGCGTTAACGATATGACCAGGTGGCTGATGCTGCAACTCAATCAGGGTGTCTGGGAAAATGATACGATTTTTTCTGCTGAACGAAGCAGAGAAATGTGGACTCCGCAAACATTACAGGGTATTTCCCATTTTTCCGAACAGCATTTCCCTTCCACCACATTCAGGGCTTATGGTCTGGGATGGGGACTTTTCAATTATCTCGGCCGAAAAATTGTCCAACACAACGGAGGTTACGACGGCATGATTTCACAAACCTGCCTGGTGCCGGAAGAAAACCTGGGTTTTGTTATTCTGACCAATAAGAATTCGAGTCTCTATTTCCCGTTGCTTTACAAAACCCTTGATGTTTTTCTTGACGGAAACTCAAGGGACTGGAGCGCTATAATGTTGGAACGTACAAAAGAAGGTGAGCAGAGAGATAAGGCAGAACAGGAAAAATTGCAGGAAGAGCGGATTAAAAACACCAGTCCTTCCCTGCCTTTGGAAGACTATACAGGTACTTATGGCGGAGTAATGTATGGCAATGCACTGGTTATTGCCGAAGACGGGCAGCTCATAGTTCAACTTGAACCGGCACCTAAATTTACAGGAAAGCTGAACCACTGGCATTTTAATACTTTCCGCATTACCTTTGAACAATTTCCATCATTACCCCAGGGTTTTTGCACTTTTATCCTGAACCACGAAGGTAAAGCAGAAGAAATGAAAATTGATGTTCCTAATCCGGATTTTTGGTTCACAGAGCTGGAGTTTAAAAGAATTAGCGATAATTCGGACAAGAAATAACTAAATGTCGTTTTCAGCCGATAAATTTCTGTGCACTACCAGGTCGTTGAATGAAAGATTTCCGCTTTGCTTTTTCAGTGCAAGCTGATTTATCATTTGCGCTATATTCAAAGAAACAGAGCATAAATCTGAAGGTAAATTTGTTTGCTTTATTTTTACATGGGCTGATTTTTTGTATTTTTACTTTTTAAAATTTGAATTAAA
>RZYY01000388.1 GCA_009930115.1 Sphingobacteriia bacterium
CCTGATGCTTCAGGTTCTCGACGACGGCGTTCTTACCGATAGTCTGGGCAGAAAAGTGGATTTTAAAAATACCATAATTATCATGACCTCGAATATCGGATCCCGTCAATTAAAAGATTTTGGGAAAGGCGTTGGGTTTAATACCTCATCACGTCAGGCAGGCAGCAAAGATTATGCACGTTCTGTGATCGAAAATGCATTAAAAAAATCTTTTGCCCCCGAATTTCTGAACCGAATCGATGACGTGATTATTTTTGATGAATTGCAAAGTGATTCCATACATCAAATTATTGATATTGAACTTTCGCATCTCTTCTCCCGGATAAAAGCCATGGGCTATACGCTGGAAGTGACGGAAAAAGCTAAAAATTTCATTGTGGATAAAGGTTGGGATCACCAATTCGGGGCGCGACCCTTAAAACGGGCCATTCAAAAATACGTGGAAGATCCGTTGGCAGAAGAAATGATCAAATCTACGATGCCCGCTGGCAGTAAAATTCTGGCCGACCTTCAGGAAGAGGCACAAGAATTATCTATTTTTATTACTCGTCCTGAAAAACAGTTAAAAAATCCAGATCAGGGCCTTTTGGCAGAAAATAAAAATGAATAGCTACAACCCGACACATTTTTAGCGTATTTTCAATAACAAAAAAGGCTGTTCGGGTAAAACCAACAGCCTTTTTTCTCTATTCCAATTTTTGCTATTTGAGCCTGAAAGCGTCCAGATCTTTATTTTGAAAATTATTGATAAAGCTAACCGTGGCAATATTATCGGCTTTTGCTTTACGAATAAATATTTCGGCTGATTTCGTATACTCCGCACTTCTGTTGGCATCGAGCATCAGCAGATAACCAATAATTACGTTACCCGCCATCTCAACCAACCGGCGTGCCATAAAGGTAAGATAGTCATCCATTTCTTCGGCAGTCTCATTCACTTTATGATTTGTTTTTTCAAACTGATCCGTCATTTTCCTAAGCGTCCTGCGAAGGTATTCAAATTCCGGTTTTACCGGCATTTCAGCATATTCATGCATACGTTTCAGGTAGGCTCCGTTGTTAACCCCCCGGATAGCAGCAACAACCTGAAGCTGGGAGGTGCCTTCATAAATATTAGTTATGCGTGCATCACGGAATAACCGTTCCACCGGATAATCCTTCATATATCCGCTTCCTCCATGCACCTGAAGCGCATCGTAGGCGACCTGATTACAGTACTCTGAAGAAAAAAGCTTTAGTAAAGGAGTAAAAATATCCGCCAGCTTTTGGTAATGCTTCATCTCTTTTCGTTCGTCACTACTCAGGCAGCGTGTTTCCTGAAGAAATCCGTAAGCTTTATAGATATCCACCATACGGCTGGTTTCGTAGAGTAACGAGCGCGCCGCATTCGTTTTTACTTTCATCAT
>RZYY01000025.1 GCA_009930115.1 Sphingobacteriia bacterium
GAATTATCAAGCTCCCGCCTTCACTAATTTGCCTCATCACTCATTTAATCATGTATCCATTCCGGATAAGCTGTGATACTGATGCAATTTTTAGGAAGCTGAACGTATTTAAAAAATGATGGTGATGGTTGTTGGTCAGTGCTGTTTTATTAACAGGAACATTAGGTTGTCAGCCCTTCAAACAATGAATTGACCAGGTTTCAATGTTCTTTTCTCCCTTTTCTTCAAACATCGGTCAATGGGCAATACCTTACTTTCACCCTGGCAGTTTTTTTAAAGTCTGTATCAGGTCCGGGTTAAGTCCGGATTAAGTCCGGAACAGCTCCGGAAAAACATAGCTTTGGTATAGGGATGCTTCCTGTCTGGTTGCTTCATCAAATTCCGGATGGAGAAGGTAAAAATAGTCATACAGGGATTAAAATTTTTTGCCATAAAAATCCTGCTGAAAATGTGTTGAAAGTGTTGGCAAAAATCCATTCTTCGGGCAAAGCACCGCCCTGTCAGTTACACAGGGCAAACTAACTCAAAACCAATTGGCACAAGACTTCCAGAGGATAATTCAATAAAAAATGTGTACCATTTTCCCCCTGTTTTTCACGGGATTTTAACCCGGGTCCTTCCTACTCATGAGTACCTCATTCAATCATGTGCTCAATTATTAATGCAACAAAAATAATGATTAACCTGATAATCGTTAAGAAAAAAGTACTTTTGGAATTTAATTTCAAAAGCTATTGTACATCAGTTTATTTGCTTTTGTCCCTTTTAAGTTTAATTTATTGAAAACAAACCATTTATTGTAAATGAGCAGAGTTGCCAATTACAAAGAGAGCAAAAAAAATGACCGAATAGCATTCCTGATCACTGTGTTGGTCTCTTTGATTGCTGTTTGGATGTTTATTCTGAATCTCAACAACAAAACCTATCTCAATGTCTGGGTTTCAATTGCTTATCTCACGACAATCTCAAGTATTTACGGCTTTTACATTAAAAACAGGAATTTTTCACGATGGGCTAACTGGCTGCTCATTATTTCGGGAATCACGCTGATTTATCTTTTTTATCAGGGAGGAACACGTGGTGCAGGGGTTTTGTGGGCTATTCTTTTTCCTTACGTATCCTACCAGTTTAAGGGAACAAAAATCGGAACGATTTACAATCTGGTGCTGTTTGCTTGCATATTTTTTATTTTCATTCTGGCCCTTTTCGGTCTTGCACCGATGCATCATTCTATACCGTTTTTTGTGGTTTATTTTACCATTTTCATTGCGGCCACCGGTTTTTTGTATGTGAACAACAAACGCAGTGAGCTTTCCGAGAAAATTATCGTCGAAAGCAAAGACAAGTACGAAGCTTTGCTCAACGATTTATCCATCGGGGTTGTCATGATCTCGCCCGAACTTAAAGTACTCGAAGTAAACAGAAAGATAAAACAATGGTTTCCTGACATCACCATCAGCGACAATCCATATTGCTTTGAGGCGCTTAACGATACGGGGACTTTTAATGGTCCTTGCAGCAATTGTCAGATACTAAGGGTTTTTGAAGAAGGAAAATCATTTGTATGCACGCAAAACCGAATTACCGCCTCAGGTGAACGTTGTTTTAAGATCACTTCAAACCCGATGAAGGATCATCCCGGAAAAGTATATGCAGTGACCGAGACACTGGAAGATATCACTGAATCCCGCCGGATGCAACAGCTCCTGGAAGAAAGTGAAAAGCGGTTCCGGACACTTTTTGAGCACATTCCGCAGGTAGCAGTGCAGGGCTATGACAGAGAGCTTAAAGTTATTTTCTGGAACAAGGCAAGCGAAACTCTTTATGGCATACCTGCTGCTGATGCACTGGGCAAAAAACTGGATGACCTGATTCTTCCTGAAGAATTACGGGAAAAAATGGCAAGGGTTATCAACAAGTGGTTTGAAACAGATCAGGTAAATCCCTCGTCAGAGCTCCTGCTCAAAAGAGCTGACGGTACTTATGTCCACGTTTATACAAGTTCGATTCTGATCTCAAACCTCACTGGTGAAAAAGAACTTTATAGTTTAGAAATAGACCTGACCGAACGAAAGAAAACAGAGATTTCACTAAAACTTAGTGAGGAGCGCTACCGTGGTTTGTTTGAAGGATCGAAAGATGCCATGCTGGTGCTTGATGCCGAAAATTTCACCTTTACCAGTGTGAACAGAGCAGCACTTGAGATATTCAGGTGCAGCTCCGAAAAAGAACTGGTCGGTACGCATCCCGGCAAAATATCACCGGAATTTCAGCCTGACGGCCGGCAGTCGATGGAAAAAAGTAATGAACTGTTGAATCAGGCGGTAAAAAGTGGTTCACAATACTTTGAATGGATGCACCGGCGCTTTGACGGAGAATTGTTCTATTCCATTGTATTGCTTAATGTTATTCAGGCTGGCGGAAAAAAAATCATCCAGTCAACCGTACGCGACATCACCGAACAGAAAAAGGCAGAAGAAGCACTACGTATGAGCGAAGCCCGGTTGCGCGCCATTTTCGATTCGGTCAATATGGCCATCAGCATTACCGATACTACTGGTAAATATGTAATGTTCAACCGTTGGTGGACCGAATACTTAGGATATTCGCCCGAAGAATTCAGATCTATGACTAATGTTGACATCACCCACCCTGACGACATTGAGAAAAGTCAAAAATGCTTTCGCAGTGCTGTTGCAGGTGAAACAGACAAATACCGGATTGAAAAACGATACATACGCAAAAACAAGTCAGTGGTATGGAGCGATTTGTCTGTATCGGTGATAAAAGATGAAAACGGAAATGTAACCCATCTGGCTGCCATCATCGTTGATATCACCGAGCGCAAAATGTCGCAGCAGCAAATCATGATCCAGAACAGTTTTCAGCGGCTGATTGCCAATATTTCGACCGGTTTTATCAATACAAGTCCGGAAAACATCGACCACATCATCACACAGATGCTGACCAAATGCGGAAAGTTTCTCCGGATTGACCGGACCTATATTTTCAGGTTTTCTGATGATACCCGTTACATATCCACCTCTCACGAATGGTGTGCCACCAGCATTGAGCCCATTAAGGGTTATGTGCAGAATTTTCCTGGTAAGACACTGCCCTGGTTTTACAACGAAACCAGAAACTGTCGTAAAATTTACATCCCCGACACTTCCTCAGCTTCCGGCGAAATCACTGCAGACCTGAGTGCGCTGGCACGCCACCAGGTGAAATCCATCCTGTTGCTGCCCATGGTAAAAAATAAAACCCTGATGGGTTATATGGGTTATGAATCCATCAGAGAAAAACGCACCATCGACGAGAAAGGAATTGAGCTCCTGCAGGTAATTTCGAACATTGTTACAGATGCTCTCGAAAAAAACAAAATGGAACTGCTTACGCAAAATACCAACGAAAAGCTTAAAGAGCTCAATTCGACCAAGGATAAATTGTTCTCCATTATTTCTCACGACCTGCGCAGTCCGTTCAATGCACTCATCAGCTTAACCGAAGTGATGACAGATAAAGAAATGGACTTCACACTGGAAGAAATGACCGAAATGGCGGCCGGCCTCCACCAGTCGGCAAAAACAACCTTTAAACTGGTGGAAAATCTCCTGCAATGGTCGCGGCTGCAACGCGGACTGATAAAACCAGAACCCCGTATTGTCAATATTAACAGGTTAACAGAACAAATTATTGAAAACCATGCCGACGCCATTCAACAAAAAAATCAAACCGTTGAAACAGAAATAAACGAGAAAATCATGGCCATGGTGGACGAGAAAATGATAGAAGCCGTTATCCGGAATCTCCTGAGCAACGCTATCAAATTCACACCGAAGCATGGAAAAATTACCGTCAAAGCATCTAAGGACAGCCTCTGGAGTATTTACATCTGCATTGCCGACAACGGGATAGGAATACCCGAAGACATTAAACCATTGCTGTTTACAGTTGATGAGAAAAAAGGAAGAAAAGGCACTGAAGGAGAAACCAGCTCAGGTCTTGGCCTTATTCTCTGCAAAGAGTTTATCGAACTTAATCAGGGAAGCATCTGGGTGGAAAGTGAAGAAGGAAAAGGTTCTGCTTTTTACATCCGTATTCCTGCATATCAAATGTAAAGGATGACATAGCAGAAGTATCCCGAAAATTTTAGACCGGCTGTTTTTTTGTTTTTCATAAATTTGTTCGAAAATTCTGATCTATGACAAACCAGCCATTAAATATCCTTGTTGTGGATGACGAAATAAGGATCACTTCACAGCTCGCCCATCATTTATCCAAAAGGGGGTTCAATGTATTTGAAGCCAATGGTTCTGCTTCAGCTTTTAAAATACTGGCAAGCCGGAGTATAGATATTGTTCTGCTCGATTTTATGTTACCCGGTGATATGAATGGAATTCAGATTTTGAAAAAAATCAAACAGGATTATGCAACTGCAGAAGTAATCATGGTGAGCGGGCAGGAAGACATCGACATCGTCATTGATGCACAGCGACAGGGAGTAATTGACTTTGTGCGCAAACCCTTCAACATTTCCGAAATTATTTTTGCCATCGAGCGGACCGGAAAATATTTGCATCTGACCAATGCGCTGAAAAATGCTGAAAACCACTACTCGTTGATATCCCGCGAGTTGGAATCCAGCATCGAACGTGAGTTTATCGGGATCAGTGCAGGTATCAGAAAAGTAACGGAAATGGCCATGCGGGTTGCAGCCGATCAGGATGCGAGTGTTTTGATCACCGGTGAGAACGGCACCGGAAAAGAAGTTCTTGCCCGCATCATTCACTATGCAAGCAACCGGAAGAAGAAACCTTTTGTTCCGGTAAACAGCACTGCTATTCCTGAAACCCTGATCGAAAGTGAATTTTTTGGACATAAAAAAGGCGCTTTTACCGATGCCAAAGAGGACAAAAAAGGTTTTTTCGAGCTGGCCAACGGCGGAACACTTTTCCTTGATGAAATTGCCGATATGCCCTTTTCTCTGCAGGCCAAACTGCTTCGGGCAATGGAAGAACGCCGGATATCACCGGTCGGAAGCGGTAAAGAAATCGTGGTTGACCTGCGAATTATTTCGGCCACCAACAAACTTATCGAAAAACTTATTGAAGAGCAAAAATTCAGGCTCGACCTTTTTCACCGGATCAATACCTTTACCCTTCACATTCCTCCACTTCGCGAACGACCTGATGACGTGGAACCGCTTCTCAGACATTTCGTTGAAGTGCTGTGCAGCAAAAAGAAACGAAGCATCCCCGAAATCAGCAGTAATGTGATTACCCATTTGAAGTCTTATGCATTTCCGGGCAATGTGCGTGAGCTGCGCAATATGGCCGAACGGGCACTAATTCTGAGCGACGGCCGGCAACTTACCATTGACGATTTCATGATTAAAAATGATACCATCAGCAAAACCGAATCCGACACCCTGAATCTTGATGAAAATGAAAAAATGATTATCGAAACAGCACTCAGACAAACTGCAGGAAACCAAATTAAAGCTGCAGATTTGCTGGGTATTTCACGCGATTCGCTGAAACACCGCTTACAAAAACATGGTATTGTCATCAGCAAAACAGTGGAATAATTACAATCCGTTAACTACTGATAAAGCTTATTCTGCATACCGCATACCTAAATACATCGTTTTACATTTCCCAAACCATTATTCATGAAAGTATTCAAATTTGGTGGCGCATCGGTAAACAGTACAACTGCCGTTAAAAATGTGAGAAGTATTCTCGAACGGTATGCTGAACAACAGCTGGTACTTGTTTTTTCGGCAATGGGAAAAACAACCAATGCACTCGAAAATATTACCACTGCGGCATACGGTAATCACCCTGACACCGGAATAATGCTTGATAACCTCAAGAGTTATCATCTGGAAATTGCCGGCGGTCTTTTTCCTGACCCTCATCATCCGGTTTACGGACAAATGCAGGAGATTTTCAATCGCATTCAATCGCTGACTAAAGAAACAAATTGTCCGTTCGACGAATTTTACGACAGAATAGTCCCTTCAGGAGAGCTGCTCTCGACGACCATCGTCAGCAACTATCTCTGCGAAAGCGGACTTGATCCATGGTTGGTACCTGCATGTGATATCATCGTTACTGACCCGCGATTCAGGGATGCCGCCATTAACTGGAGTGAGACCGAAAAAAGGATCACAGAAAAAGTGGCTGCTCCTATACTTACAGGTGAAAAAAAAATAATTATTACCCAGGGTTTTATCGGAGCAACTGCTGACGGACGAATGACTACCCTGGGAAGAGAAGGCTCTGATTTTACTGCGTCCATCCTTGCTTTTTGCCTGAATGCCGGTGAAGTGATCGTGTGGAAAGACGTTGACGGTCTGCTCAACGGTGACCCTGCAATATTTCAAAACCTTGTGAAAATTGACCATATCTCCTATTACGACGTTATTGAGCTGGCATTCTTCGGAGCGAAAATTCTTCATCCCAAAACTATCAAACCCCTTCAAAATAAATCTATTCCGCTCAGAATCAAGTCTTTCTTTCATCCTGAATCCGATGGCACGCTCATCAACAACCAATCACCCGGCGAAATGGATGTTCCTTTTCTGATAAAAAAACAAAACCAGGTGCTTATTTCTTTTGTTTCAAAAGATTTTTCGTTTATCGCCGAAGACAAACTGCACCAGCTTTTTGGGGTTTTCAACCAGTTGAATATCAAAGTCAATCTTATGCAAAATTCAGCAATCAGTTTTTCGATCATTATCAATCATCCCGGCCACAAACTTGAAGAATTGCTCGGTATTCTCCGGAATGATTTCGACATCCGTTATAACGAAGGACTGGAACTGCTAACCATCAGAAATTTCAACGAACCGGAATTAAACAGCCTGATTGCCGGAAAGAAAGTTTTGCTCGAACAACGCAGCCGCAGAACCATTCAACTGGCCTATCTCAGTTAAAAAACTATGCAGTATGATTTTAAAATTTTGATTTTGTTTCGTAAATTTGTAACCGAAAACCAAAATCAACCGGCATGAAATTCAACCTGTACCCTGTCGTTTTATTGTTGCTAATGCTGACTTCCGCTGTTGTAAGACCGGATAATCCAAAGCTGCCTCCTGACAATGACAGCTTTGTGGTTCATGCCTGGTTTTTTGGGAATGATCTTCCAACTGCAACACCGCTGCAAATCATCAATTCCACTTATGGTCAGTTTTCAGGCGGGAAGCTTGAATTTGAGTCGGCACTGACCGGATATCCGTTCAATCCGTTTCATCCGCAATGGCGAAAAGCATCTCTGGAGCGGCGTGATGCGCCAACACCGCTGAATTATTATCCTGAGGTTAATGGCAATATTTCGTATCAGAACAGTGGTATGACCGGCATACAGGTCAGACAACCCTTCACTTCTGCTGATGGCGAAAATACACTGATCTTCAGACTGCCGTCAACCGGTTTTCGTGAATTGATATTCAGTTTTGCTGCCCGCGACGAAGGTGCTGCTGAAAATCTGCTGATCGATTATACCCTTACGGAAGAAAATCCGCAGTGGATTTCCACCGGCATGATAACCAATTCTTTCCCTCTCGGTAATAACTACAGCCTTTTCGAAATTTATTTTACCGACTCCGCAACCTGTGCACCGCCGCTTCCACCGGGACATGGTCTTAGTGAAGATCAACAGGGAATAGGAACTTTTATGCTGGTTAATGACAATCCTGATTTCAGAATCCGTATCCGGTTCAGCGGCAGTAACATGAGTGCTGATGAAGGCAAAATGGTAACCTTCAATAATTTTATCCTGTGGGGTAAACCTGCTTCGGAAGATTATCAAATAATTGATATTCCTGCAGGTTGGAGTGGCATCTCTTCCAACATCCTTCCGACAAATCCAATGATAACACACGTGATGTATCCCATTAAACAGGGGCTTGTGATTTTGCAGAATTTTTCGGGGTTTTACTGGCCATCTGCTGGTACCAACACATTGGTTTATTGGGATGAAACAAGCGGTTACAGCATTAAAAACATCTGTAACACTGAGTTGTTGTTAACCGGAGACCCTCCAGAAGAACTTAGCTGCCCATTAAACCAGGGTTGGAATTACCTTCCTGTGCTAAGCAAATGCAACATGCCGGCAGAACTTCTTTTCAGCCAGATCATCAACCAGGTGATTGTGGTGAAAGAAATTGCCGGAGACCTTATCTACTGGCCTGCTTTTGGAATTAATACACTCGGGGACCTGATCCCCGGACGGGCTTACCTTGCGATGATGCTAAACAATGCCGTGGTGGAGTTTCAGAATTGCAGCCAATATTCATCCGTAAAAAACAGAATGGTGAATCGCTCAGGAATGATTCCCAAGGCGGACACTTCAATCGTTCACACTCCTTTAACTCACACTATTGCTCTGACAGCATCAGACCGGCAGCTAAATAAAGGCGACCGGATTGAAGCCCGCGGAGAAGATGGAAAATGCTACGGATCGACAATATGGAATGAAAAATTTACCACACTTACGCTGTACGGAAACGATCCGACTACTTCAATTAAAGACGGACTGGATGAATATGAACCTTTTACACTTTCAGCAACCACCGGAACAGGACAAAATTACAGACTGAAACCTGTTTTTGACCCTGAATTTCCTCAAAAACACCCGTTTTTTGTGACCAACGGCCTTTCGGTAATTTCAGCCATAACTCTTTCCAATACTGAACCATTTCAGCCAGCAGACAATCCTCTTTTACAGGTTTCCCCTAATCCGGCAAATGACAACTTCTTTCTTACAATCGGGAAACCGAACTTCAAAACCGGGTGGTTGAATATTTTCAGGATGGATGGCACGATAGTTAAAAGCCTGCCGGTTGAACACAAAAGTCAAAGCATTTCAGTCGGAGAACTGGATTCCGGAATCTACCTTCTGCAGGTTATTACCGAAAATGAATTACTGAGCAAACGACTGGTGATAAAATAAAAAAGGCCGGTACTGTAAACCGGCCTCCATATTCATTCAATTTATTATCTGACGATGATTTTTACATTGTATAATCTGTTTCCCTGATAAATATTTACAATGTAAGCACCGGGTTTCATCGAATGTGTGAGGGAATACAGATTGCTTCCCGAGAATTCTCTGAAAATTAACGGTTGTCCCATCACATTGTAAACCTGAACAACAGCCTGCTCAACAGAGGTTGTTTTGATAATAATCTGACCCGAAGCAGCATAAGCTGTTATCTCATTTTCAGCTTCAGGTGATTCGATAGCTGTGATGAGATCAATAACAAGAATATTGTCCAGACCACCTGAAGGATTGATGGTATTGGTATTGAACCATGTTCCGTTGGTGGAGGTATGTGAATTATAAATATTTCCGTTGTCCAGAGAGCGTTCTTCGACACGTCGGATACCATTTGGCAAAATATTAGGTACAATTCCACCCCAATAGCCATCAATACTGGCCACTTCATCACGGTAAAATGCAGCATATTGTGAAATATTTGAAAAATCAATTCCTGTAGCTTCGATGTTTGTGCCATAAACAGGGCGTCCGTTTCCGCCTTCATTATCATAGAGAAAAACAAAGGTCTTTGGTTCAGCAAAGGACAACCCCATAATGCCCGTGCCCATAGTCGGATCAGCCTGTGTACCGAAGTCGATCACTTTCACGCTGTCGGCAGAAGTGAGATAATGCACAACTGCAGTTCCTCCCTGGCCATCATTCAGACGGATACGCATTTTGACATAATTTCCCGGTGTAAAACGTGCGTTACCTGTTGGCTCAGTCATGAACCATCCGGAATAGCTGCCGGATGCATCGGCTGTAAACTCGCCATAATTGTCAGGAGTTTCAAAGCTGGGATTGGTGCTTCGGATAAACGACCCGCTCTGTTTCACGAAAATAATATTACCGGCACCGTTGGTAGTTGGTGAATCCGCATAATTCACCACCTGGTTGATGTATTTGTAGGTGGCATTGGGCTGAAGATCAGACATAGTAATCCGAAAAGCATAAGGTACCCTGTTGTTGTTGGTTCCGTTTACTCCCTGAATGTATTGCGGCAGAAGGGATGAAGTGATTACGGGTGGAACTATCGGTGCAGTAACAGAACCATTGCATACAACGTTAACCTGATTGATAATTGAAGCTGTATGGGCAATGATTTCAAGAAAATAGTTTCCAATTTCGAGCCCTGCTTTCAGCCTTACATATACCATTACAGGTTCATTAACCAAATTTCCGTTCAGGTATTCCAACTGGAACTCATTGGTAAACGACTGACCATCCAGTGAAATTTCAAAATGGGTAGGAGCATTCACATCAATAAATCCTGATCCCGGCAAATTCTGACCCGTGACATTGTAAGTCTGAATATCTGACGGCCCTTCACCGTAAACATAAGTGAACCCGCTCAGAGAGGAAGGATTGACAAACACTACAGGGTCTTCAATTAAGTTGATTACCAGAACATTTTCAAGACCGCCGGAGGGATTGACAGTATTTGCGTCCCCCCAGATACCGTTTGATGAGACATTTTCGCCAATAATTGAGCCGTCATTAAGACTTCGCACCTGAATTAATTTTATTCCCTGGGCATTCACATTGGGAACAATTCCACCCCAGGCACCGTCAAAACCTGATACATCGTCTTTGTAAAACTGCGCATATTGCGGTATTTGCGTAAAATCAACACCGGTAGTTTCTATGCTGGTTCCATAAACTGGACGTCCTGTACCTGACTCATTATCATAGATAAAGGCAAACGATTTTGGTGTGGCAAGCGAAATGCACCTGATGCCTGTTCCCATCATCGGGTCGGCTTCAATACCGTAATTGATAACCAGAGCACTGTCGGCAGTGGTCAGATAATGCTCGGCAGTAGTTCCTCCCTGTCCGTCGTTGAGCCGGATACGCATTTTCACATAATTGCCGGGCGTAAATCTGGCATTACCGGTGGGTTCGCTGATGAACCAGCCGGAATAGCTGCCGTTTCCGTCGGTGGTAAATTCTCCGTATGCTCCCGGATCTTCAAAACTTGCACTTGCTGTACGGTAAAAATCTCCGTTCTGTACAACAAAAACAGCATTTCCGGCACCATTTGTCGTTGGTGAATCAGCGTACGTAACCACCTGGTTGATATAACGGTAAGTGGCTCCGGGTTGCAGATTTTCGAGAGTAACCCTGAACGCATAAGGTACACGGGTCTCGTTTGAACCATTAACTCCCTGCATGTATTTTGGTAAAAGAAGTGACTCTAACTGTGGCACTCCCAGAATGATGATGGCAGAACTTACCGCTCCGCTCAGACCATTTGCTGATGCCTGAATGGTGTAAGAACCGATAGCATCAAACTGAACATCATCAAATTCAGCGACACCAGCCACAGCTTCTCTGGTAAGCGTTCCTGTCATATTACCTGAACCGCTTACTTTGGAAAGAGTTATATTTCCTGTAAAATTCAAATCAACGGAGTTATCCGAACGACGTGCCTCTACTATGAATGTGGCTACCGGTGTATTGATCTGACCGTATCCAGGCACACCGACAAATGCCAGATGGTCGGCAGCAGTGAGCACTTCAAAAGGCTCACTGGTTCCGGAAGAAAGACCGGAAGCTGAAGCCGTAATGGCAACTCCGGTTTCTGCTATGTTGTAAGTTACACCGGGAATTTCAACATTGATCTGGCCGGCAGGGATCATTCCCGTGAGTGTCCCACCCAGCGTTCCCGTTCCGGTGGCAAGTGAAAGCGTAACCTGAGTATCGTTTGCTACAGCTGCAGGAACATTGTTGTTGTCCAGGGCAGTAACGGTTACTGGAAAAGGAGTGTTTACCGATGGGGGATTGCCGTTGTTTACACTGGATACACTTAATTTCGTGGCATTTGAACCAACAGGAATTCCACTAATGGAAAAATTATCCACTTCCCACCATCTGTAATTCCCGGGTTCATAGCGGTATTTGAGGCCAATGTAAACCTGTTCGCCGTTAATGGCCGAAAGGTCAATATCTCCTGAACCGGTCCAGGTTTGTTCTACAGTTGGTCGTGTAAAAGACAATTCAATCCATGATGCTGCGGAAGGATCACCGGTCCCGAAATAATCAGCTGAGTAAAACAGTTTCAGATAATTATTATCATCGTCAATGCCATATCTCCACCAGCTTTCAAAAGTAAGCACCTCATCCACATATTCGTTAAAATTCACAGCAGGTAAAATCAGCCAGTCCTCCTCAACATCTCCTGAATTGTAACCGTTTATACTGGCCATGCCGTTGTTTTCGTAAGTACTCCAAATCCATGTTTTAGAATCTCCCGAAACACTGTAAATATAGCAAATTCCAAGGTCTTCATCAAACGGTTCGGTATAGGGGAGAGCAGTAACAGCGGGATCGGGGAAGGTAGTTTCGCTGGCAGTAACACCGATTGAATATTCGCTTCCTGATTTTGACCAGGCTTTGTAATAATATGTTGTACCGGCATTCAGTGAGGTATGGTCTGATGAAGTTCCCGTACCGAAATAGAGAACTGTCCCGCCACCTGCAATCGGATCACCAACATTGTAGTTTCCGGCAGGTTCGCCAAAAGTGCCATCAGCTGACCAGGCAAGCAGGACATTGTCGTTGTTGCTGTTGAGTTCCCAAGTAAGATTTATCTGGGTAGTACTAACAGCCTGAGCATCCAGGTTGGACGGTGGTAAAACCGCACCAGGTTCTATGGCATTTAACTGCAGATTGTCTATACGGTTAT
Source organism: Sphingobacteriia bacterium (assembly GCA_009930115.1). GTDB lineage: Bacteria > Bacteroidota > Bacteroidia > Bacteroidales > 4484-276 > RZYY01. The sequence continues at coordinate 12,734 of RZYY01000025.1, forward strand.
TGCCGGTTGCACTGGAGGCTCCGTCAAGGGTATAGCGCAGATAGGCGCTGGCAGCGCCGTTCAGTCCTGCTGGTGCTGACAGTGTAATCACCTCTCCGGAGGAGTTGGGGGTAGGATTCACAGGATCTCCAAAATCAGTAAAGTTAACCCCGTCGCTGCTCCACGACCATTGGTTATTGCTGAAACCAGTGGAAGTTTTCCGTGTCCAGTAGCTGATCTCAAGACTTTCGAGACCGGATAAACTGAATTCAAACTGAATGTAATTGCCGTTCATGACATCGCCCTTCAGGCTTAAAGAGGCTCCTGAAGGATCGCCAAACAAAGCGTTCTGTAAACTTCCCGAAAATCCGTCGGTATAATTGATGTCGCCCCAGGTCCATGTTCCTGCCGTAATTGTTCCTGCCCCTGCACTTGAAGCAATGGGGGCATTCCACGGAGTACCATTTGCTCCTTCATTAAAATTCCAGTAGGCAACAAGTTGTTGGCCATTCAGGCCGATACCGGTAAATAAAAGCACGAGCGCAAATGTTACACGGTGAATGGAATAAAGTATGTTTCTGTTCATGTTAAAGTGTTTGAATAGTGAGCTAATTAAAATATGTAAGGTTTCAAATAATCTGGTTGTTTTTCATCTACAAAATAACAAATTAAAATCCAATCTTCCAAAATACCGGAAAAGATTCCCTGATTATGTTCTTGCAATCATTTGTTGTGCTGTTGCTTTCTGTTAAAGATAAAAGTTTCCGGGAGTTTGTTTTAGGTTGTTTTAGCAAAAAATCAAAACAGCTTCAGTATTTTACAACTCTTCTCACAATGCTTTGGTTGCCAAGCTTCACCCTTACAAAATAAACACCCGGTTTCAGGTGCTCGAGTGAAAAAGTATTTCCGGTACGTTCAACCGGTTCTATGAATTTACCCTGGATATCCCAGATATCCACTTCCAACTCACTGCCAAATACAGAATCTATCATAAGCCGGCAGGTGAAAGGATTGGGATAAATCAGCAAATCAGATGGCTGAAGATGATTTACACTGCTTGCAGGCTGCCAGTGCACTTCATATAAAAAACCGGCACGTTTCTTACTGTCTTCCTCTGTTAAATATAAAGTGTTATTATCCACAAAATCAACCCCTTCCACCTGACCAAGTCTGTCCGAAAAGTAAAACTCCCTGATTTCACCCCCGAAAAAATTATTAAACGGATAATTGACAAGTGACACAATTTTACTGTTGGTAAGTAAGAGCACTTCTCCTGTTTCAAAATTGATGTCTGCCGAAGTTACCCTGGCTTCCTTGTTGTTTCTTCCAAGAAACAGCGAGCCGGTCAGTCTGGCAATATGGCTGCCCGGCCGGGCCGGCAGTCTGTACATTTTACAAATTCCGTTCTGCGGATTGCTGCGGTTTTTGGTAAAAAGATAGAGTGAATCGGTGTGCCACAATATGGCTTCGATATCAAAATTCAAATTGGGTTCGGGTGGCGGAAACTGATACTGATCCTCAAAAATGAACTCAATAATCTCAGCCTCGGCAACCGTGCCAACAATTGTCTCAGGATCGGGTATTCTGTATATTTTAAGATCGGTACGGTCGTTCAGATTATTACCTGCATCATTGATGTATAATCGCCCCTGATCATCAAAAGTAAGGTCTTCCCAGTCAACATTCGTGGCATTCAGTATGAGCAGGCTGCGAACTACTGTTCCGGTGGTATCGAAGCAAAACAGTTCGTTGGTGTTGCCGGCATCGTTGTGCGACCAGATGCTGTTGGCATGGCTAACTGCAATACCTGAGCTTTCGGAAAGGATTTCCGGAATGCCGGTTACTATCCTGACGTCAATGGTTTCATGCGGATCATGATGCATCTTTTTTGATTTTTTTTGCCCACATACCGGTGAATTCAAAACAAAACCAATGATACCCAAGACAACAATAAAAGGTAAAAACTTTTTCATGTATTAAAAGTTAATGAACTGAATATCATTTCTAAAACTTGGCTTTTCCCATAATATTTTCCCATACTGAATTTTCGGATAATGGTGCTTGGTTTCCATTACACAACTATTCAAAATATTATCGAAAATGATTTTTAATCTTTTTCCCATTTGCTGAAAGGAGTCTTCATCAACATAACATTGTAATAACGAACATCTCCGGTAACCTCTTCACCAAGCCAGTCGGGCCGTTCGAAAAATTCGGATTCGGATTTCAGCTCAATTTCAGCTATCACCAGCCCCTTGTTTTCTCCATAAAATTCATCTACTTCAATAGTATGATCACCTGTCCGGACAAGGTAACGTGTTTTTTCAATAATTCCGGGTTCACAAATTTTGAGAAGGTCTTCAGCTTCATTTAACGGAATTTCGCGTTCCCATTCGTAACGGCTCATTCCGGTAGTATTGCCTAAACCTTTGATGGTGATATAGCCTGTACTGCCATAAATCCTGATTCTGACCGAGCGTTCCGGTACGGAGCTGATGTAACCCTGAACCATGCGTGCACTCCGGGTTACAAAGGGTCTGAAATCACCTGTGACGAGAAACTTTCGTTCGATTTCCTGTGCCATAATACATATTTTAATGTTTACCTGCTCCGAATCTTAAAATACCCATCGGTGGCCGGTAACTTATATTTAATCTTCGTTTGCCAGTGGTTTAGCTATCATTCCTGTTACCCGTTTTAAAGCCTGGAGGTAGTTTATATTTTCAACGTTTTCGAGTTCCAGATCTTTCAGTGTTTGCTGAATGTCTTTTATTTTTGTCGACTCTGTACTTACTGTTACTAACCGTGCACCATTAAACAGCACGATTCCATATTCACAAATGGTATTGTTGACCAGGTAGCCGAAACGTTGCTTACGAACACGAACAGCCTGAAGGTCAGGATTTAATTTAATCAGATTCAAAAAATCATCTGGTTGATAAAGTGCTTTGTCAGGTTTCAGATTTTTGGCAAGAAAATCCGAAAAGACAATATCTTTCAGCATTTCGGCTGTCAGCGGAAATGCGGCTTTGAATAATGGGTTCCATTGCTCCAGCCCTTCAACAGTCCTTACAAGCGTTTTGATATCCAGTTTCAGGTCGCGGATTTTTATGTTGCTGCTATCATTCTTTTGGGAAATGATGTAAATTTCCTCTGAAAAACGTTCCCAAAACTTTTCGGGAACAGGTGAGGAGAGGCGTGCCATGCGAAAGTGTACCCGGTCAAAATTCTGCCCGAATGATCGGAACTCAAATCGCGGTTCTGAAATGGCACCAAATTCAGGTGTGTTATTTATCATTCTCCAGGTTTTATTTTGAATGCAGATGAATACATTGGTTTCAAAGACTGCCTGTCATTTTACATAAATATTAATGACGAATACTATCCCTGTAAAAAACTACTGACTGTCTTTTTTAGGAGTTTTCCTGTAAATTTCTTTAAACTCCGGTATTGTAAGGGCTTCTTCTACCCTGAACGATCCGATGGCTGTTCGTTGAAGTGATGACAGATAAGCCCCGCTATCAAGAAATTCCCCAAAATCATAGGCCAGCGAACGAATATAGGTGCCTTTGCTGCACTTCACCCTGAAAAATACCAGTGGCATCTCAATGTTAACTATTTCGAACTCAAAAATCTCAACCTGTCGTTTCCTCATTTTCACTTCCTGCCGATCACGTGCATATTTGTAGGCACGCTTTCCGTTAATTTTCACTGCCGAAAACACCGGTGGAGTCTGTAGCATTTCTCCGGTGAACTGTTTTGCTGCCTGCTGAATCATTGCCGGAGTAATATGGCTGATGCTAAACTTTTTATCGGGTTCGGTTTCGGTATCCCACGACGGCGTTGTCAGGCCAAGAGTGAAACTGCCGGTATATTCCTTATGCTGTGCCTGGTAACTTTCAATGGATCTGGTCTTTTTTCCGGTGCAGACAATCATCAGTCCTGATGCTTTTGGATCGAGCGTACCGGCATGTCCAATCTTTATTTTTTTTAATCCAAACTCAAAGCGCAAAAAGATTTTCAGGCTGTTTACCACATCAAACGAGGTCCAGTCAACAGCTTTGTTAATCAGCAGGACTTCACCATTTTCGAAATCAGGTTCAGGAATGAAAGATGTTTTGCAGATCATAATACGCCGGATAGTATGGCCACTATTCCTACAATGTAACAATAGACAGAAAAATAAATCAGTTTCCCTTTTTTCACAATTCCGATCATCCATTTACACGCGATCAGACCCGACACAAAAGCTGCCAGAAATCCAATCAGCAAGATCATTGGACTAATAGCTGTACTTCCCGCCATTTCACCATCCAAAATATCTTTAAAATTGGCTCCAATGATAGGGATTAAAACCATTAGAAATGAAAATGCTGCTACATCAGCTTTTTTATTTCCCAGCACAAGACCGGTAGAAATTGTGCTCCCCGATCTGGAAATTCCCGGAAGTACAGCAATTGCCTGTGAAATGCCAATGATGAAGGAATCCAAAAAAGTAATCTGACGGGTATTGGATTTTTTAAAATGGGTAAAAAGAAGCAAGGTAGCGGTAACAAGAAGCATTGAACCTACAAAAACAAGATTTCCCGTAAAAAACGATTCCACCTCTTCTTTGAAAAACAAACCAACTATTGCAACGGGTATCATGGATAATAAGATTTTGGCCACATACCGGGTTTCATCATTCCATTTCAGTACAAACAATCCTTTAATTAATCGAAGGATGTCGCGGTAGAAAACCACTATTGTACTGAGAACAGTTGCTCCATGCACAACCACGGTGAAAATCAGACTGCGTTCAGCTTCCACGCCCAGAATAACTTTCCCGATTTCAAGATGTCCGCTGCTGCTTACCGGAAGAAATTCGGTAAGTCCCTGTATGATACCAAGCAAAATTGCCTCTAACCAATTCATGAAAAGAATATGATTTTAATTAGTTTTCGTCTGATCGGGAAGGACGCTTCATTATGGCAAAAATGCCGATTGCGTAACCTATGATAAGTAGAACCGGAGCAAGGGTGAGGCGCTGAAAATTGAACATTTCGTAGTTGAAATAATCGGGGCTGTTGCTGCTGCCGCCTATCATGAGTATGAACCCGACCACTAAAAAAGCGATGCCGATGAGCAACAACCGGTAATTTGTTTTTTCAAAAACAAAGGCTGAATCTTTATTTTCCTGGGGAACATGGGAGGTAATTCCTGGTTTCATTTTTGATTTTTGACTGTTGTCAGGTTTTTCTTTCATTGTCAAATAATTATTTAATCATAAAAAACGGGGTAAAATTACTCAATATAAATCTTCTGAGTTGATGTTGAGGTATTTTTTTACGGCAAAATAGCTGGAACACCAAGCTATTACAATCCCGGCAATTATTATCCCGCCGGATAAAAGCCAGACAACGGAGTGATTATTGAAAAGAGGCAACTCCGGAATTTTTATTTTAACATAAAAAACAAACATCCAAAGCATGGCGATTGCAAGCAGACTACTGATAAATCCCTGTAAAAGTCCGGTCATCAGAAACGGTTTTCGGATAAAAGCCTGTGTAGCGCCCACAAGTAACATACTTTTGATAATCAGCCGGCGTGCAAAAACAGCCAGTCGGATGGTGTTATAAATCAGCAGCACTGATATAAAAAGCAACATCACCGAAAATATTAAAACCACCCGTCCTATCCTTTTGATATTCCGGTTAACTAATTCCACCAGCGATTCCTGATAGTTGACTCCTTGCACCGCAGGATCATTCAGAAGTTGTTCACGGATGTCCGCAATTGCAACGGGAGTTGAAAAATTCTTTTTTACATAAAGCTCAATCACATTCGGGAGAGGATTATAGCCAATAAATCCCACAAAATCTTCCCCTAAATCCCGGGCTAGTTCATCAGCAGCTTCTTCCCTCGAAATAAATTTTGTCCGGAGGGTAAATGGCATAGTGTCGATATCCTTTTTGAGTGCAAGGATCTGACTGGTATCTGCAAGATCCGAAAGTTCAATCTGTAATCCAATATTTTCTCTGACGTAATCTGATAAACTCCCGGCCTGATAAACCAAAAGCCCCAGTAAACCCAGCATAAAAAGAACCACAGTAATACTGAGTATAGAGGCTCCCCATGCTGCCCTGTAACCCCCGGACGGATAAAATTCTTTACCTGATTTCATTGGCTGATGATGACTTGCTAAAATAATTATTTCCCTGCATTTGCAATTTTAATTGACAAAATATGAAACTTACGAAGTTTTTGTAATTTTGCAAAAATTCTCTCCGTAGCTCAGTTGGCAGAGCAGATGACTCTTAATCATCGGGTCGAAGGTTCGAGTCCCTCCGGGGAGACTAAAAAACCGGAAAAAATGATTCTTTCTCATCCGGTTTTTTTTATTAAAATTCCTGGCATCACAGTAAAAAAGCAATACGGCAGGAGTTCCTGAAAAGAATTGATTTTTGTGCACGGAATTTAACCATTTCCTCTCAGGCATAATCCTACAATACTGTTTGTAAAGAGTTGACAGGCATACAAATAATTGAGAAACATGGATATTAAAAATCACACAAAACTTCAGGGTGAGTTCCGACAAATTGCTGAAGTAGCCGGGTTTTTGTGGCAGAGGGGGTGGGCTGAGGCCAACGGAGGCAATATTTCAGTAAATCTTTCACTGCTGTTCGATAATACTTCGCCGAATGACCAGGTATTTTCAGCAGTTTATGAATTTGATGAAACCTATCCTGCCATTGCTGGTGATTTTTTTTACGTAACCGGAACAGGAAAACGAATGCGCGATGTGGCACAATCACCACTTGATCATGGAGCTGTTTTCAGGGTTAATGCTGATGGAAAAAGTGCAGCAATTGTTTCGGAAAAAGCAGTTAAACCAACTTCCGAACTACCTTCTCACCTGAGTATTCACAATTTTTTAAAAGCCGGTGGAAATGAAAGGAGTGTTGTGCTACATACTCACCCCACCGAACTCATTGCTTTAACGCATTGTCCGCTATTTCTCGATTCAAAAAAACTCACCCGAATGATCTGGTCAATGATACCAGAAGCCAGGGTTTTGCTGTGGAAAGGAATCGGGATTGTGCCTTATGCACTGACCGGAACAACGGATTTAGCCATATCTACCATTAAACAACTCCAAAAGCACGATGTGGTGCTGTGGGAAAAACATGGCGCATTGACTGTCGGCGATGACATTATGCATTGTTTCGACCTGCTGGATACTCTTACTAAATCAGCAAAGATTTACCTTGCTGCCCGCACAGCAGGTTTCGAGCCACAGGGACTTTCGCAGAAGCAAATGAATGAGCTGGCAGATGCCTTCGGCCTTCCTGTTGATAATGATTAACCCAATTATGCCTCAAATAATGAAAACTATTCCCGGTGAAAAAATCCCACCCGCTAACGGCCATTATTCCCAATGTATTGAGCACAACAGCACGCTCTACATTTCAGGACAATTGCCGGTTAATCCAGTTACAAAACAAATCCCGGATGACATCGAAGCGCAGACACAACTGGTTCTCGAAAAAATTGAACTGATCCTGAAGGAAGCCGGAAGCTCCCGTGAGAAAGTGATCCAGATGCGGATCTATATTTCGGATATTGCACTGTGGGAAAAAGTGAACAAGGTTTACATGCAGTTTTTTGGAGCACACAAACCGGTGCGCTGCGTGGTTCCGGTTGGAATACTTCACTACAGCTGCCTGATTGAAGCGGAGTGTGTGGCGGCTATCTGAGCGGTTGAAAATGAAAAAGGATTTTTTGGTGGAAAAGTTCTGTCTTAACTAAATAATTGAGGATTAACAGCAAAGCAAAACCTTTAATCACTCCGGTTTTAATCATTAAATTTTATTCCTGAGCCGGGTTGCAGGATTTAAATGCACACCAGACATCTGATGCAGCAGAGAAAACAAAACAGTTTTAGAAAATAGTACAAAATGTTTTAAACAAAATGTTTTATTTTGCTGAATAAAACTTTAGATGAAAACAGCTCTTGCATTTTTTAGTTTGGTTTTAGCCGCGATGCTTTCATCTGCTCAAAACCCCATCTCCCCTCCCGGTGTTTACATTGCCGACCCGACTGCGAGGGCATGGAACGATGGTAAAATGCACATTTATGGTTCGGTGGATGAGAGCTGCGATTATTATTGCTCCCACCACCACTATGTATTGGTTTCTGCTGATATGCTGAACTGGCAGTTGGTGGAGAACATTTTTACATCCAAAGACGAAGGTGATGGCGTTCCTTACAACGAAACTGTTCTCTTTGCTCCATCAGCAGCATACAAAGACGGGGTTTACTATCTTTACTACTGCCAGCCCGACCGCGATTTTGCAGAAGGAGTGGCCATATCTGAAAGTCCGATTGGGTCTTTTACCGGCGGCGTGCCCATTGATCTGGGAGGTTACAACCAAATTGATCCGGACGTTTTCATTGATGATGACGGAACAGCTTATTATCTATGGGGACAGTTCACCTTGAAAATGGCGAAACTGAAACCCACAATGAAGGAGCTTCAGATGGAAACCATAACAGACAGCATCCTGACTGAAGACAAGCATCATTTTCACGAAGGCGCTTTCATGACAAAAATCAACGGGCTGTATTACCTGGTTTATGCCGATATCAGCCGGGGCGACATACCTACCTGCCTGGGGTATGCAACTTCAAGGTCAGCTCTCGGTCCTTACCAATACAGAGGTGTGATTATTGACAATAATCATTGTAACCCTCGTAACTGGAACAACCATGGCTCTATAGCGGAGTTCAACGGGCAGTGGTACGTGTTTTATCATCGCTCTACCCATGGTTGTAACAAAATGCGAAAAGCCTGTGTGGAACCCATCGAAATTCGTGTTGATGGATCGATTCCCGAAGTAGAAATGACATCGCAGGGAGCAGGTCCGCCACTATTGGCAAATTTCCGGATCGAAGCCGAACAGGCATGCATTCTCAATGGTAACCTGCGGATTGAACAATTTGGGCTGAATAATGAAAAACTCACCAACATCTACAGCGGCGACAAGGCAGCATTTAAATACATTGATTTTGGCAAAGGTGTGGATAGCATCACCATCATGATAAAACCCGGAAATAAGGGTGGAAAGATGGTGGTTTCGATTGACAAGCCATGGCATCAGCGACTGGCATTGATCGAAATAAGTCCGGAGAAAAGTGATGAATGGCAAACCCAAACTTTCCCTGTTAAATCAGTCAACGGAGTTCATGCCCTATGGCTGCACTTTTACGGTGAAAACGACGAAATGCTTGAAATGGATTGGTTTTCATTCTCAGGTAGGGATATTCAAACCCGTTAAATTTATAAAATGACAAGATGTACACATTAGGAATTGACCTCGGCAGTTCATCAGTTAAAGCAGCAGTGCTGGAAACAGAAACCGGAAGATGTGTTGGTTCGGCCTCTTTCCCTGAAAATGAAATGGAAATTTCTTCACCAAAACCGGGCTGGGCCGAGCAGCATCCCGAAACCTGGTGGGAAAACACCCTTAAAGCTATTAGAAAATCTTTGTCCGCAGGGAATATCCGGAGTAAAGAGATCGCAGCAGTTGGCATTGCTTACCAGATGCACGGTCTGGTGGCTGTGGATAAAAACCTGAAGTCTGTCCGCCCCTCCATCATCTGGTGCGACAGCAGAGCAGTGGATACAGGTATGAATCTTTTCAGGCAGGCAGGTGAAGAAAAGTGCCTCTCAAACCTTCTGAATTCTCCAGGGAACTTTACTTTTTCAAAACTGGTGTGGGTAAAAAACCATGAACCTGAAGTTTTTGAGAAAATCCATAAAATAATGCTCCCGGGCGATTATATCGCTATGAAACTTACCGGAGAGATAAGTACCACCATAACAGGTCTGTCGGAAGGTATTTTATGGAACTTCCGAAAGCATGCATTAGCTGATTTTCTTCTTGAGGCAGGAGGCGTAGATCAATCCAAAATTGCACAGATTGTACCTGTTTTTGGCAATCAGGGTGAGTTATCGGGGAAAATAGCAGATGAGCTTGGCCTAAAAGCAGGCATTCCGGTTTCTTACCGTGCCGGCGATCAGCCCAACAATGCTTTTTCGCTGAATGTACTTAATCCCGGTGAAATAGCAGCCACTGCAGGAACATCCGGTGTGGTTTACGGAGTTACTGATAAAGTGAATTATGACCCTCAGCAGCGGGTGAACACCTTCGCCCATATTAACCACAACTCCGGGAAACCACGTTTTGGCATTTTGCTTTGTATCAACGGAACTGGAATTTCGAACAGCTGGATAAAAAAAATGACTGGTATCAGTAGTTATGAAGAGATGGATGCTATAGCCGGAACCACAGAACCGGGTGCTGACGGCCTTTTGTTTATTCCGTTTGGAAACGGAGCCGAACGCATGTTGGGCAACCGGAATCCGGGCGCCGGATTCTTCAACATTGACCTGAAAAACCATAGCAGGAAACATCTTTTTCGCGCTGTTCAGGAGGGTGTAGCCTGTGCTTTCAGGTTCGGGATGGAAATTATGCAACAAACCGGACTTAACCTGAATCTGATCAGGGCAGGAAAAGCCAATATGTTTTTAAGTCCCCTGTTTTGCCAGACATTGTCCAACCTTTCCGGTGCCGAAATACAACTGTTCGATACTGACGGAGCTTTGGGGGCAGCAAGGGGTGCCGCTCTTGGTGCCGGTTTGTACAAAACTCCCGGGCAGTGTTTCAGTAATCTGTCTATATTGAAAGTGTACCGGCCGCAATCCGATCTCAAAGACAGTTATGACGAATTATTCAGAAAATGGACAAATCATTTGAACATGTTAAAATCAAACTAATATGAAAACAGCTAACAGAGAAAAAAGCTATTTTAACGAAATTGACAAAATCGTTTATGAAGGACCTCAATCTAAAAATCCATTGGCATTCAGATGGTACGACGAAAATCTCAAAATTGGCAATAAAACACTGAAGGAACATCTCCGATTTGCAGTAGCTTACTGGCACTCATTCTGCAACAAAGGTGATGATCCTTTTGGAACAGGGACCCGGAATTTTCCCTGGGACGATTTAACCAATCCTATTGACCGTGCCAGGTTCAGGATGGATAATGCCTTTGAATTTATGTCCAAACTGGGGGTGCCGTTTTATTGCTTCCATGATACAGACCTTGTAGGTGACGGAAGTGTTTTTGAAATCGAAAAAAGGCTTGAAAAAATTATACCTGAAGCTAAAATCCTTCAACAGCAAACCGGCTTAAAATTACTTTGGGGTACTGCCAATGTTTTTAGTAACCCACGCTATATGAACGGTGCAGCAACCAATCCTGATTTTCTTGTAGCGGCTAATGCTGCAGTTCAGGTTAAAAATGCCCTTGAAGCAACTATCGAACTGAACGGTTCCAGTTATGTTTTTTGGGGTGGGCGTGAAGGTTATCTTTCTCTGCACAATACCAACACCAAAAAAGAAACTGAGCATCTGGCAATGTTCCTCAGCATGGCCAAAGATCATGGCCGTAAAAAAGGATTCGGCGGGACTTATCTTATTGAACCCAAACCAATGGAACCAACCAAACATCAGTATGATTACGACACTTCCACAGTCATCAGTTTTCTGCGGCACTTTGGTCTGGATAAGGATTTTAAAATCAATATTGAAGTCAATCATGCCACTTTGGCCGGACATACTTTTGCTCACGAAATCAGGATGGCAGCTGATGCCGGATTGTTTGGCTCGGTGGATGCCAATAAAGGTGATTACCAGAACGGATGGGACACAGATGAGTTCCCTACCAATATCTATGAAGTTACCGAAGCCATGCTCGAAATCCTGCAAGCCGGCGGATTCATCAATGGAGGTATTAATTTCGATGCCAAGCTTCGCCGTAACAGCACCGACCCGGAGGATTTATTCATTGCACATATTTCAGGAATGGATACTTTCGCCAGAGCTATCATCATTGCAGATAAAATCCTGACAGAAACCGACTACCTGAAAATTCGCAGGCAGCGCTACGAAAGCTTCGAAACAAAGACCGGAAAACAATTTGAAGAAGGTAAGCTAACCCTTGAAGATCTGCGCAAAATTGCACTTGAAAGTGGCGGGCCATTGCAAAAAAGCGGAAAACAGGAAATGCTTGAACAATTGATCAACATGTACATATAGCGTAATATGGAGGAGTTAAACAAACAATTTGTATTCAGTCTTACCCTTGTTGCCACTCTTGGCGGACTGCTTTTTGGATACGACACTGCTGTGATTTCCGGTACGGTAGGGTCGCTTGAAAAATTTTTTATCGAGCCGTCCGGTTTAGCTGAAACTGCTGCCAACACCAGACTTGGTTTTGTGGTTTCCAGTGCTCTTATCGGTTGTGTGATAGGCGGACTTGCCGGTGGCCTTGTAAGTCTTTACCTGGGCAGAAAACGCGGGTTGATGCTTGCTGCTGTTCTTTTCCTGATATCAGCTTTTGGATCGGCAGTTCCGGAAATGTTCTTCCGGCCATTGGGCCAGGGAGATCATACCTTTCTTCCCCATTTTGTCATTTATCGTATTCTCGGGGGTATCGGCGTTGGACTTGCTTCCATGCTCTCACCCATGTATATTGCAGAGGTGGCACCTTCATCAATCAGAGGCAGGCTTGTTTCGTGGAATCAGTTTGCCATTATTTTCGGGATGCTGGTGGTTTATTTTGTCAACTATTTCATTGCACGACAAGGGAACGACAGTTGGTTACAGACTACCGGGTGGCGGTGGATGTTTGCTTCAGAAATCATTCCGGCAGGGGTGTTTTTTATCCTGTTGCTTTTTATCCCTGAAACCCCACGTTATTTAGTTATCAAAAAACGCCCTGAAAAAGCATTGCTGGTTTTGCAAAAAATCAACGGAATTGAAAAGGCCAAAGTCATCCTCACCGAAATTCAATCAACCATCATCAGCCATTCGGTAAAGCTTTTCTCTTATGGTTTTCTGGTCATCATCATTGGCATCATGCTCTCAGTATTTCAACAATTTGTAGGAATCAACGTAGTACTGTATTATGCACCGGAGATTTTCCGCAACATGGGATCAGGTACTGATAATGCATTGTTACAGACCATTATCGTTGGTGTAATCAATCTTACTTTTACGGTGGTAGCCATCCAGACCGTGGATAAGTACGGGCGCAAACCTTTACAAATCATTGGCGCAATTGGCATGGCAGTATTTATGTTTTCACTGGGTTTTGCCTTCTTTTTTGGCCACCTCGGATTTGCTGCCCTGATTTTTATGCTTGGCTATGTAGCCTGTTTTGCCGTATCCTGGGGACCCGTTGTCTGGGTATTGCTTTCCGAAATATTTCCCAACCAGATACGTGGCCGGGCAATGGCTGTCGCTGTTGCTGCACAATGGATTTCGAATTATATCATTTCCTCCACTTTTCCCATTCTCGACAAATCTACCTGGCTCACCGAACGCTTCAACCATGGTTTTTCCTATTGGATTTACGGATTGATGGGGTTACTTGCCGCCTGGTTCATGTGGAAATTCGTTCCTGAAACTAAGGGGAAATCGCTGGAAGAACTGGAAAAGGTATGGAAATGAAAATCAACGAAAATTACTTTTATTTCAATCCCTGAACTTTCCCATAAAATAAGGTTTTAAACAGCAAAAAGCATAAAATAAAGGTCTTAAAAAGTAATCGTCAAACCTCATTACAGCAATTCACATGAAAAGTTATTTTACTCTTTGCCTGGATTTTCAGCTTTATTTTATCCTGTAAATAACTGCGATTGCCTTATGATAAGGAATTTATCTTTCAGGATAAGGTAAAAAATTCCATGATAATTCATTTGATCAAAATACAGAATGTTGTAATATTGCAAAATAAAAAAATCAATCTACGATGAAAAGAACTATACTCAATTCGGCTCTGTCCCTTTTAATCTTCATTCTTTTTCCTGTTTTTTTATTTGGATCATCTGGTGATGGGTCCGGCAAAATTCTTCCTTCAGGCTGGGAGTTTACACCTAATGGTTCTTCACATATTATTGCCGTAACTACAACAGTGAATTTTAATTGTGTTGCATTGACTGACGGGGATTATATTGGTGTTTTCTACACCAACGATCAGGGGACACTCAGCTGTGGCGGAGCCTTTGAGTACGCTACCGGGGTAAATCAGGTTCTGGCAGCTTATGGGGATGATATCACTACCATCGGGGTCAAAGACGGGTTTGAAGAAGGTGAGCTGATGACCTGGAAAGTTTATTTCAGTCAGTCGGGAACTGAACAGGAGGTACTCGTTTTTTACAACAATCTTATGCCTAATTTTGATGGCTTGTTCATGACCAATGGGGTTTCCGCTTTAACCAGTATGTTAAATCCAATGGCACTGCAAATTTCAGCAACTCCTGAAATCAGTTGTTCCGGTGAGCCGGTACAGTTAAATGTGATGATTACAGGGGGCTGTGGTACACCCTATTTTGAATGGAGTTCTGAACCTGCCGGATTCAGCTCAAATCTGCAAAACCCTGTTGTTAATCCGGTCGTTTCAACAACTTATACTGTTGTGGTTTCCAATCAATACGGCGACAATCAGACAGAATCGGTTTACGTTGAAATAATTCCGCTACCCGAAGTTGTTTGCCCTCCTGTCATGGAAGCCTGCCAGGGAGATACACCGGTTTTGCTTGACGCAGCCACGCCGACAGGTGGTATTTACACCGGCACAGGTGTTGTTTTTGATAATGGAAACTATTATTTTGTCCCGGAAACCGGCATAGGAGATTTTCAGATCACTTATTGCTACACTGATGCGCTTACCGGATGCGAAAACTGTTGCAGTTTTATCTTCACTGTGCATCAACTTCCTCAGGTTACCTGTCCGATGGACATGACCGTGTGTGATTATTCATCCCCGTTCATCCTGACCGGAGCAACTCCGGAAGGAGGAAATTACTCAGGAACAGCTGTCGGGTCAGGTATTTTCGATCCTTCAATTGCCGGTCCCGGCGATCATGTGATCACTTACAGTTACACTGATCCGGATACAGGTTGCAGCAACTCCTGCAATTTCATCATCACGGTAATTTCTGTTGAAGTAACCTGTCCTGAAAATCTGGCTTTATGCCTGGACGCCGAACCGGTTATCCTCACAGGTGGTATGCCCGATGGAGGTGTTTACACCGGAACAGGTGTTGCTGATGGGATTTTC
>RZYY01000389.1 GCA_009930115.1 Sphingobacteriia bacterium
GGTACGGTGCAGATCATCATAGGGACAAAATCAGCACCACTCAAACAGTTGGTAAATGTAAATCCGGATCCGGCTTTCATTATGTTGGAGGATAACTTCCTTCAACTGGAAAGCAAAGGCCAGGTGGCGGCCATGCAGTTTAACCTTACCTGTCAACATCCCGAGCAAGTAAAACTGCTTTGCAAAATTCCGGGATTTGAAATGGCTACCGGCATTACCGGAGAACATACCATCACAGGTGTTTTGTACAACTTTACGCTAAAAACAATCCCCGGTGGCTTATTGGGTTTGATTAAAATTGAATCGGAACAAAACCAGGAAATAACAATTGCTGAAGTGACGGGTGGAGATTTAAACAGCGATTATGTGCCCATCCTAAAAGAAGGCGAGGCAATTGATTTACCTGAATCATTCAGTCTAACAGCCCAGCCCAATCCATTCAGCAGCGAAACCCAAATTAAATTTGATCTGCCCGAAGCAGCCAGGGTAAAAGCTGACATCTTTGATATTTCAGGAAGAACGATCAATACCCTCATTAATCGCACTATTATCCCCGGTAGCCATGCCATCAACTGGAACAGCCGGGATTACCAGGGCAGGTTATTGCCTTCGGGGATTTACTTCCTGCATTTTGAAGCAGCTTCGGAGAATGAATCCATTGTAAAGGATATGAAGCTGGTTTACATGAGATAATATGAATCCATCATCTAAATTATAAAAACCTTAGGTATGATGAAAAAAATAAATATCACAATATTCTTCAGCCTGTTTTGGGTTTCATTATTTGCAGACAATATTTTGGTTGTCGGATCTAATTCATCTGTTGCCATAGAACAGACAACCATCGAAATCGGCATCGAAAACGATGATCCTTTTGTAGCGTTTCAAGTGGAAATCCCGTTGCCGGATCAACTGGAGTATGTTATCGGATCAATTGCCATCGCCCTTGACCGTGCCAACGGTCATGAGATTGCTACCAGCATTATCAATGGAAATACCCTGTTGATTTTTGCCTGGTCATCCAGCAATACCTCAATGAATGGAAACTCAGGAACTGTGGCCAGTTTTGAGCTAATAGCTGGAACCGTGCCCGGTACTTACAATTTGAATCCGCAAAATGTGATCATTGGCAATGCTTCCGGTCAGAATATACTTACCGGCTCACAATCAGGCTCAGTCACCATCCAATGTCCGGATATTCATGCCAGTGCTTCAAGTCTGAATTTTGGGGAGGTTATTATCGGAAACAACAGTTCACGATCAATTACGATTTATAACTACGGTAATCTGCCGCTAAATATTTCTGATATCACATTTGATGATCCTGCTTTTTCAGTAACAGGAAATACTTCGTTTATTGTTAATGCCGGAAATCAGCAATCTGTTACCATTCAGTTTGATGC
>RZYY01000390.1 GCA_009930115.1 Sphingobacteriia bacterium
GGTATACTTTTTAATTTTTTCAGAAGCTGAATATAGTCTTTATGATCGATCTCCAACTCCGAACATGGTTCCGGGAATAAGCACTGCTTGTGGCGGCAAACCCCATGTTTCAATTGTTTTTGGCAAGATGGCCCTCGGAAATTTGCTGTGGGACCTCCAACATCGTGAATATACCCTTTAAAATCTTCTTCGTAGGTTAGTTTTTCTGCCTCTACCACTATTGATTCATGACTTCTTGCCTGAACCACTCGTCCCTGATGATAAGTCAAAGCGCAGAAATTGCATCCTCCAAAACATCCTCTGGAACTGATCAGGCTGAACTTTACCTCTTGAATTGCTGGAATTCCTCCGGCTTTTTCGTAGCGGGGATGGTAGTTTCGCTGATAAGGCAGTGCATAAATTTTATCCAGCTCCCTCTGAGCCAAAGGTGCCTGAGGTGGATTTACAACAACATAATTGTCCCGATAGGACTCGATCAAAACTTTTCCGGTAATTGAATCTGTATTTTTATACTGAAGCATGAAACTTTCTCCATACTTTTTCTTTGACTCCAAAATCTGGTCATAACTTGGGAGGAACACAGGGTTCTCTGTCCCTGAAAGCTCACCGATTTTATCTGCATCCTTGGTTTTCCAGGCCGTACCTTTTATATTAGTTATCTCTTTTGCGGGAACGCCGGAATCCAAAGCCTGAGCTATCTCTATAATTTGCCTTTCCCCCATTCCGTAAATCAGCAAATCTGCCTGAGAGTCCAGAAGAATGGAGCGGCGAATTTTATTGTCCCAGTAATCATAGTGAGCGAGTCTTCTTAGGCTGGCTTCAATACCACCGATGATGACGGGAATGTCACTGTAAATTTTGCGTATTTCTCTAGAGTAGACCATAGTTGCCCTGTCTGGACGATGCCCTGCTCCACCTCCGGGAGAGTATAAATCTTCGCTGCGCTTTCTTTTTGCCGTGGTGTAGTGATTTACCATAGAATCGATGTTTCCCGAAGTAACCAGGAATCCCAGTCTGGGGCGGCCGAAAATTTTAAAACTGTTTGCATCTCGCCAATCTGGCTGAGCTAGTATGGCAACCTTGTAACCGTGACTTTCAAGGAGGCGGGTGATTACCGCGGTTCCGAAAGATGGATGGTCAACATAAGCATCTCCTGTAACGAAGACGAAGTCGGGAGCATCCCATCCTCTGCTAAGCATTTCCTTTTTGCTCAGGGGAAGAAAATCTGAGTTATTTTTATCTGAATTTAAATTTGCATCTGAATTTATAAGTCATCATCCTTAACTTGAATTTTATTTTCGAAAGAAACTTTTTAATCATTACAATAATACCATAATATTGCAAATTTTAAGTTTACGAGATAGGTTTTTTGTTTATTTTAATAGAAATAAATGAAGGG
>RZYY01000026.1 GCA_009930115.1 Sphingobacteriia bacterium
GCACGCAAAAAACTCAATACTAAAAATCTCGACCTGATCGTTTTGAATTCTTTACAGGAAAAAGGAGCCGGCTTTGGCGTAAACACCAACAGGATCACGATCATCGACCGGGAAGGAAACCTGACCGGTTATCCGCTTAAACCAAAAACAGCAGTGGCTTCCGACATCCTTGACAAAATTGCCGAATTGATGAACAAAACTAGCGAAAGCCGATAATGAACCAACCCACAGCACGCAACACATTTCTTTCCCTGCTGATGATCTTCTTTTTGTCTCCGGCTCTCAGCGCCCAGGAGTTTTTCTGCTCGGTGCAGGTATCGGCTCCACAGGTTCAACAAACCAACAGAGAGAAATTTCAGGAACTGCGGCAGGGACTTTATGAACTGATCAACGAACGCAGATGGACAGATTATACCATGACCCGCAACGAACGTATCGAATGTACCATCGCCATCACCATCACCGAAGAGATCAGTTCCGATCAGTTCAGGGGAAAAATCAACATCGTGCTGAAACGGCCGGTTTTTGGTACTTCATACAATACCACCATGTTCAACTACATGGACGACAAATTTGAATTCCAGTGGCAGGAAGGTCAGGCTATCGAATACATCGACAACACATTTTCATCCAACCTCACCAGCACCATTGCTTTTTACCTTTACCTCTTCCTTGGACTGGATTTTGACTCTTTCCAGATGATGGGAGGAACGCCCTATCTCGACAAAGCACAACAAATCGTGAGCAGCGCCCAGGGGGCACGTGAACCAGGCTGGAAATCCTTTGAGAGCATGCGCAACCGTTACTGGCTGGTCGAAAACCTGACCAACTCCTCTTATTCAAACGTGCGCAAATTCATGTACCAATACCATCGCCTTGGCCTCGACCTGATGCAGGACAATATGGAACGTGGCCGGCAGGGAGTGCTTACCGCTCTCGAAACATTACAGCGTGCGCACCGCGAAAAGCCCAACCTATTCATCATGCAGCTTATCCTCGATGCCAAACGCGACGAGTTCATCAACATCTTCTCCCAGGCAGCAGCTCCTGACAAGACTAAAGCAGCAAACATTCTTAAGGAAATGGACCCGTCGAAGGCCAGTGAGTACGACCGCATCATGAGATCAGGTCAATAGCTGTTTAATCACTTTACTGATGATTGTCTTTTCGAAGGGAAACAATCCCGGAGACCATTAAAACCCGTTTACCGAAAATCCGCCGTCAATGGCAATGCATTGTCCTGTAATATATGAAGAAGCGTCCATAGCAAGAAATGAAACAGGTGCTGCAACTTCTTCCGGTTTTCCGATCCGCTTCATCGGCGTGCGCGAAAGCACCTCTCCCAGATACACAGGGTCTTTGAGTACCTGTGCAGCCAGTGGGGTTTCAATGTACCAGGGAGCAACGGCATTCACCCTGATGTTGTCAACAGCCCATTCACAGGCCAGATTGCGTGTCATCTGAAGTATGGCTGCCTTGGACATCCCATAGATCACACCAGTACGTAAACTGGTTAGTCCGGCAACCGAAGCTACATTGATAACCGAAGCAGCCCCCGACTTTTGTAACATCGGATGAAGATGCCGTGTCAGATCCAGCGCTGCCATCATATTGGTCTGAAAAAGAAAGTCTATTTCATTCTCATCATACTCCGTGGTTTTCCTTCGAATATTGGTCCCGACATTGTTAACCAGAATATCCAGTTTTTCAAACTTCAGATGCACCATTTCGATCAGCCGGCTGCGCTGTTCTGCTTCCGAAATATCAAATACCGCCGGAATAACCCTGTTCCCCGCATCCCCGAAACTTTTCACCGTTCTGTGCATCAGCTCCTGATTGCGCCCGACAATCATTATGCCGGCTCCCAGCCTGACAAATTCTTTGGCCACGGCAAGACCTATCCCTCGCGTTCCGCCGGTTATCATTGCAGTCCGGCCATCAAGTTTCCATTTATTTTTCATAAAAATTTACTTTTTGTTCTTCACTTAATTGCTGTTTTTTCCCTTTTAAAAAAATTACTGTCCGGTCAGTTTTGTAAATTTATCCCTATAGTTCAAATGAAAAAGAATTCCGAACAATAGTAAAAAAACACTGCACGAAAATAAAATAATTTATGCTTTGTTGAAAAAAGAGAATTGGATCAGCCTTGCTTTTGGAACAAGCTATAAAGGACAAAAAATACTTAATATGCCTCCGTACAAAGTTTCCTGCCTTGCAGAGACAAGAATTTAATGTCGATAATGATCAAATATCTTCATTTTATCAGCCCTGAACAATTAGAAAATTTAAACGTTGAAAATCAGGCTACCTTTAGTAGTCGGGGTAATCCTGATTTTCAACATTCCATGGTCAATGTGATCTTTTAGTCCAGGCCAAAAGCACAAGAAAGAAATAGTGCTTTATCAGATTTTAGTCAAAACTTGTGAAATTACCTTGCAATTTAGTTTTACCAAACGGTTACTTTTCGTGTAATCGTTTTCTCCTTCGTTTTTATACAAACGAAATATATCCCTGACTGAAAACCAGAGGTATTGACCTTCAGTAAATGATCCGAAACTTTGCCTGAAAATACCTGATTTCCACCAGCATCAAAGATAATGACATCTCCGCGCTTTTTCAACCGGATATTAATCATTTCCTTTGCGGGATTGGGATAAACTGTAACCTCCGGCGATACTTCCGCTTCATCAACCGTTACGCCGCTGATACACACTATTTCCTCTGAAAAGCAGACTGAATCAGTGTAATGCGCTGCAACTCTGTAGCAACATGGGAAAAATGGCGGATTGCCCAGTGTATCACAAAAATAAAAACCCTGCATCAGAGGTGCAACCAGCGTATCGTTTCTAAAAATATCAAATCCTGTCAGGACAGATGAAGAGTTTGCAATCTCCGGCAGATCAAATGCAGATTGGTTGGTATGAAAACGCTTTCCCATGCTGTTGTTTTCAAGTTCCCAGGATAAATCCACATAAGTATAACCTGCATAAGTGATATACAAACTAAGGTTTACCGGTTTCGGATAAACTGAAGAACATTGGGTTAAGATCACCGGAACATTCACTTCAGGCTGACCCGGATCGTTTCCGGCAATGGTTATCATACCCTCAAATCCTGTAACCGGCATCTCCGTTGAATTTACGGTTATCACTATGTTTGCTGCAGACCCGGGATTTAAACTGCCTGTCAGGGGTGATGCACTGAGCCAGGAAGGAGCAGGTACAATCAGCGAGAAAAAATCAGTGCAGTTTCCGTATTCATAAGTTTCACAGGGATCAGTGACCGGACTGTTGGCATTGGTTCTTGCTCTTAGATATACGGTATCTCCTGTTGGCACATCATCAGGAATGATTACCTGAAAGGAGTAAAAAGTACCGGCTGTGCCGCACACTGCATCATTCAGAATAATTTCATCATTTGTTAAATCAAAATTCCCATCAAAATCAATCCATACATCGAAATAGGTGTTGTCATTACCTGCCGTCACCGTTAAATCATACGTTTGACCGGAAACCAGATGATGGATCATAGAGGTGTAATTGTTGTACCAGGCTGGGGTACCTGAACAAGGAATATCAGGGACAATTATGTTTGCCAGATTCCATGATGTGAGTCCGTCGCCTGAGGAGCATCCTTCTGTATATAGATTGTATGTACACACAGGTGGATCACAAAACAATAGTTTTGTTTTGCAATCATTTCCGGAGAATTCATCCCCAACGAGGTTTGTGCAGGCTTCAAAAAGATAGCTTCCATAAGCTGACATATCGATTGTTCCTGCTGTCACATCTATAGTGTCACCAGCAGGCAGCGGGCCAATCAAAATTCCATTCGCAGTTCCCGAAGATTGACCTGACCAGTTGACTACCCACGGAATATCTGATTGTGGTTCATTTCCGAAATTTTTAATCCTGATGATAATAGGCTCAATACCGAGATTTACTCCTGAAGCGGGTTCTACAATTTGTGATACACCAACATCTGTGGACTGCGCGGACACCAATGTTACATCCAATCCCCAGATACATTTGTTTTGAACAAGTCCTATCAGTGAGAAAGAACCTGGTACAATGTCCGGATGAAAAGCCAGGCCACCGGCAATATCTCCGGGTTCAACAAGGGTAAGCAACGGAAAAATATCGAAAATCTCAATCAATTGCCATGTTGATAAAGAATACTTGTAAAGCAAGTTCTGGCTTGTTCCGGCTTTTTGACTGTATCCCCAAAGGCAGGGTAAAGGATAGGCAGCCTGAAAGTCGCAAGCTAATCCATAAAAATTTTCATCACCCTGAAGTTGCATGATGTTAAGCAAATTTCCCTGGAGATCAAACAAGGTGAGTGCTGTGGACCAGTTATTTGCCCAAAATCCATCATTAACCTCGTCGTATGCAATACCCCGCGCGGTAACCGGCGCCAGGATTGATCCAACCAGTGTTTGTGTGTTGAAATCCATCTGAAAAACCGTATAGCTGGATGCGCTGCCATAAAAGTACAATCCGTCGAAAGCCAGGTCGCGAACTCCCGCAACCCCATCAATTGTGAAACTTCCAAGAAATGCTCCATCCAGGGCATACTTAAAAAAATTGTTCCCGTTCCATTTAGAAGTATAGAAAAAATTTCCGTCGGTTTCAACGCCTGCTTCCCCAGTACCATCACCGCATGGATATTCAAATTGCAGTTCATAATCATTCGTTTGCCTTACATTTTCATTTGTTTTTAATACCCGCCGGATTGTTCTCTCTTGAGGATAGTTGTAATCAAATTTCTCTGAGAATTGACTATCTGTAAAAACCTGTTTTGCCGAAAGTAAAGCAGAATAATCCGCCGGGGTTAGGTGCACTGTTACATTAAAGTCGAGTGGCATATCTCCTTCGTTGATTATCTTCAACAGATGTGAAGTGATTTGGGGTGGGTTCGGGTGGCAGATATTAAAAGATGAAGGTTCCACAACCATTACCGGATTGTCCTGAGCCGATCCGGTCATCTTACGTGCATATTCAGATTGTGCTGTACTGCCTGCACTTGTAAGCAGGATTAACAAACTTACAAAAAACTGATTGATTTTCATATCTTTAAAAGTAATTTGAGAAAAAAAACCTGTGCAGATTATTTTCCAAAAATACAAAAAATAATTGTAAAACAACTTTTTTTGATAAAACCTCACGACAGGAAAAATGGTAACTTTTCCCCTTTTTTCGGAAAATTTACCGGAAATGATCAAGACTTGCTCAAAGATAGCAATTCCGGTTATAATTGAATAGCGGTAGTAAAATTAACAAACCCCGGTACAGGGCTTTTAGACACCTGTCCTAAAAATCCGTGCATCATGGGTTACGTTGTCCCGCAACTGATAGTAAAACCCCAGAGCGGCAAAAGAACGTCAGAATTAAGGATTACACTAATGAAGGTAAAAAAGTAGAGATCACCGGAATATTTGCTTTCAAAATGGGCTTTTGGAGTTTATTAGCAGCCCATAATTATCAAAAGTTAAGATTAAAAAACCAACCTCTGCCCTGCCTGATATTCACGAATGTGAAACGAAATCCGGAAAAATCAGGTTATAAAAAAACCTTACACCTTCAGCCAGAGATATTCGAACGGGTCGAGATGAATGGTTTGTGAAATTTCATCATAACGCGCCTGACGCCCGAAGAGATCAATCCATGCTGTTTCGGGTAAAAACTGCAGTCGTGCACTTTGCGTTTCCGACGAGAGATTCTGAACGATAAGCAACCGCTCATTGCTGTATTTCCTGATAAAGGCCATCACCGAATGATTGGGGGTACCGTCGGCATTAATGGTTTCCATCCAGAAAATGATTCCACGTCCAAAAGCTTTGTAACGTTTGCGCTGCCAAATCATATCTTTTACCTGTCTGAATACTCTGGCAGAGTAGGAATCATTGTTTTTCAGGTCAGTATTCAGTTGCTGCCAGTCAATATATCCGCGCACCAGGAATCGGGTATCGTCTTTGCCGGTTTCTTTGATTCTGGATTGATAATAGGCTTCATCGTTAAATTTCCCGAATTCATCACCATAATAGATGATCGGCGTACCCGGCAAAGTCAGCATAACCGAAAAGGCAAGTGCAATTTTCTGCGGATTTCGGCCCATCAGTTCCGACAACCTTGCTGATATACCTTCACCCTGACGAAAATCCCATTCCGGACGGTGACAATAAGCCCGGTGGATGAAAGCGCGGTCTTCTTCCGACACATATACCCGTTCAAGACTGAGCTCGTCGTGACAGCGTAAAAAGGTGAACCATTGTGCAATGTCGGGAATATCAGGAGTTATCTCATTACTGAGGGTTTTCCTGACAGGTTCGCGACTTTCGAGAGCAATAGCCTTGAAAATCTGAGGCATCAGTGGAAAATGATAACCGGCATGACACTCATCACCCGAACCGAAATATTTAACAACCTCTGCCGGCTGCTGACAGGCTTCAGCCAGTAACAGGGTGTGTGGCCTCACATAATCAGCCACAGCTCTGAAAAACTTTACAATAAGATGGGTGTTAGGCAGGTTTTCGCAGTCTGTTCCTTCTTCTTTCCACAGATAAGGAATGGCATCTACCCTGAAACCATCAACACCCTGGCGCATCCAAAAAAGCAGATTCCTGCACATTTCGGTCAGTACTATCGGATTTCTGTAATTCAGATCAGGCTGAAAGTTGAAAAAGCGATGGAAGTAATACCAGTCACCATCCTGCTCCCAATTGCTGGTCTCCATCCCCTTGAAAATAATCCTTGCCTCTTTGTACAACGTGGTGTTGCGGCTCCAGATGTAATAGTTCCGATAGGAATTATCCTCTCCTTTGCGCGCTTCCACAAACCAGGGGTGCTCCTCAGAAGTATGATTCATGGCGATGTCAAAAATCACCCTGATATTACGCTGATGGGCATGGTCGATAAATTTACGGAATACGGCCTGTTTTTCTTCTTCTCCGGTACCGGCCGGCAGTCCGGTAAGCTCATCACGTATTTTGTTGTAGTTACGGATGTCGAAACCAGCATCCCGCATGGGCGAATCCAGAACGGGCAGCAACCAGATGCAATTGATGCCAAGATTCCCGAGATAGTCCAGCTTTTCGGTTAATCCCACAAAATCATGATTGAACAAATCCACATAAAGGGAATAAACAATAGCATCTTTATACCATTCCGGTTGCTGTGGTTCAGGAGTATATTCACTTTTAAACTGTTCCAGAAACTGAAAAAAATCTGAGAGAACATCCGTATGCAGGTTCCCGTAAATCTGTTGCCAAAGGTCTTTGAGTGTAGTTGGAATATTCATTTTTTGAGCTTTTTTAGGTGAGTAATTTATTGAATAATTTGCAGGTTCATTTTATTTTCTTTCATGATAAATCTGATGTACAAGCGGTTGCTATCATCATCGTAATAAGCAAATGGTAATTCAGACAGCCGCACTGCTTCTTTATGGTCTGTCAATTGAACAAACGCATTTTCCAGCCTGACTATTTCCGGTATTTCTTCAATGGCATGAATCACAAGTTCGATGGTGCGTGTTTCGGGCATTCCTGTATACCCGGAAAAAGTATGACGGGCAAGGGAAAAAAGTACAAAATCATCAACGAGTGTTGCTTTCATTTTCAACAACTCATACTGGCCTTTTTCGTATGCATTTTTCGTTTTCCCATCATCGTCGTACATGGTAAATGATGAGTTAATCACCTCTTTATCGAAATAATAGTGCACCTGCAGATTTTCCGAAGAATATTTTTCGGTATTGGGTACAGGATCAATCATGGGAATGATACTTCCTCCTTTTGCAAACACCAGAATGTTGTCAAAAGATACGGGTACTTCAAGCCACTGACTTCCGGAAAATTTTTCATCACTGAAGAAATCGAACCAGTTTCCGGCTGGCATATAAAAACGACGGTTTTTTATTCCTTTATCAAACACCGGAGCAACCATCAGGCTGGAACCCCACAGATAAGTATCGTCGGTTTCGGCAATTTCAGTGTTGCCAGGTTCTTCAAAAAACAGCGGACGGGTCAGAGGGGTTCCCTTGGTGCTGTTGAGCCAGGCAAGTGAATAATTATACGGAAGCATCCGGTATCGCAGATTGATGTATTCTTTGAGAATTTTGCGGGCTTTTTCGCTGTAAAATACAGGTTCTACCGGTGCATTGGTATCACCATGAGGGCGATAAACCGGATTGAAAACTCCGTATTGCATCCACCGCACATACAATTCTTCGTCCGGTACGCCTCTGGCAAAACCACCCAGATCGCTGTGCATGTATGAAAAACCGCTCAGTGTCATACCCAGTACTGCCGTTGGTTGTGCTTTTAATCCATTCCAGTCGCGTGAAACATCGCCTGACCAGGGATATACCGAATAGCGCTGAGAACCTGCAAAACCTGCCCGGTTTAGATTAAAGAGACGTACCTCCGGATATTCCCTGCTGTAATGGTCCCACAACATTTTGTGCCAGTAATGGCTGTATATGTTGTGCACTTCATCGGCAGTGCCGGTTGCATGGATCATGGCTGCAGGATGTTTTTCGGGTTCGCCGAGGTCACCCCACCAGCCTGCAACTCCAATTTCGTTCTGGGCTTTGTATTTGTTCCAAAACCACTGTCTGGCAGCAGGCTTGAAAATATCAATCAGGCCTCCCGGGCCAAACCAGAAGTCTTCGATCACATAAGTGTTGCCCTCCTGATTCAATGCCATCAGTCCTGCTTTTGATGCAGGTTCAAAATTTTTGGATTCCTCCAAAATAAAAGGTTCAGTAATAAGAATGGTTTTCACCCCTCTTTTTTCAAAATCATGAATCATCTTTTGAGGATCAGGCCAGTTTTTACTGTACCATTCCAGATCACCCATGTAAAAATGGTTGTGTTTCCCCAGCCCAAACCAGAAAAGGTCAATCACAACAGCATCGAGCGGATAGCCTGCCTTTATCAGGGTATCCACAATAGCTTCCGTTTCAGCCTGTGTGCGATAGCCAAATTTCGACTGAATATTTCCAAGTGCCCACCGGGGCGGCATAGGCTGAAATCCGGTAAGATTTCCGTACTGAAAAAGAAGTGAATCATAATTATCTTCGGCAATGATGAAATAAGACATCTTGCCTCCGATCGAACTAAACTCCATCATATTTTTTCGGTACACATCCAGATCGAGCCAGCCTCGTTGCGCATTATCAAATAACAGCCCGTAACCGTTGGAGGAAATTACAAAAGGAACCGAAAAATTAAGGTCAGGAGCATTGAGGTTATAGGCATAAACTGCCTGATTATAAAGCTCATATTTATAGCCTCGCCGGTTGGTCGGCGTAGTCCGGAATCCTGCACCATAAATCTTTTCATCAGGTGTCAGAGCAAACCTGAATCCCTTCTTCTCCCTGTTCTGAAAATACCCCCTTGATTCGGCCAGAATGAGTTTGTCATTCTTAAAAAATGAAAGCAGAAATGGAGACTTTTTTACCTCCACACGCAAGCTTTCGCGAACAAAAAGCAGTTGTTCATCATTTTCGGTGAATGAAATGGAATGGCCATCAGGCAAAAGAACAACTGCATGTGAAGTATCCACAGGCTGTTCATCGGAAGCTGTAAAATTAACTTCAGCGACCGAAGCATTGTAAAACTCCACCGTGTATCGGCCAAGCGAAGTCTGGATAAGCAGTTTGTTTTCACCGATCACATGCGAAAGATAGCTGTTGTATTGTTCTCCGCTGCTTCCTAAATATTGCGTAACCAGCCTGAACAACAAATATATAACCAGCAAAAAACCCAGCAGAAAAACGTATGGCAGAATTCCTTTTTTCATCGAAAATAATTTATCCCGGTTTATGTGGAGCAAAAATAAGCTATTGTTCGAAGTTGGCCAACACTACTTCCCAGGGTATCATCATGTTCATTGATTATCTGATTATCAGTTGTAATAGCGATCAGGTAGTGATTTTCAGGCAACAATCCTGATTTTTCTGCCATCTTCGTCAATTTGCGGTCATTTCCCGTATGCGTGCGCAACACAGCCCACATTTCAGACAAAGTGAAAGCATGATCGAAAAATATTCAATCTTTGCATTTTTTAATAGTTAAGCATCTATGTCGTTATCTTGCGGGACAGTAATTCTGCCAACAGCTTACCTTCCACCTGTTCAATGGTTCGTCTGTCTGATGAATGCGCATAAAGTCCTTATCGAACAATACGAAACCTATCCTAAACAAACCTATCGCAATCGTTGCGAGATAGCCTTTGCCAACGGTAAACTGACGCTGACCATCCCGGTAGTGAAAGTGAACGGGAACCATACCAAAACAAACGAAATAGCGATTTCGGATGCAGAAAACTGGCAAATATTACACTGGCGGGCTTTGGAAGCTGCCTACGCCAATTCGCCCTATTTTCTTTATTATCGTGATGAACTGGAACCGTTTTATTCCGGTAAATTCAACAACCTGCTCGATTTTGATCTGGAGTTGATCCGTTTGATCCTGCAACTTACCGGCATTGAAAAAACCCTGGAAATGACTGCTTCATTTGAACTTCATCCTGCCGAAGCTTTGGACCTCCGCCATATTATCACCCCGAAAAAGCCATTTACCCTTTTTACCCTGCCGGTATATTACCAGGTTTTTGAAGACCGCAACGGATTTCTTCCAGGCATGAGCATCATTGATCTTTTGTTTAACTCAGGTCCCGAAACCAGGGATGTACTTGGCCGGGTGAAGGTGAGCAATCTGCCGGTTTAATCAGAAGAACCAGTCTGGTAACCTGATTTATCTTTCTAAGACGGATATTCGATCCTGATGTGATAAATGTTCATCAGCTTGCGCTTGAGGATTTTTTTGGTCATGGTAATGTCGCGCAGGGTGATGTTTGAATTGGAAAACTGACCTGTCTCCACCTGTTTGTTGATAATAGTTTCCACAAGGTTGCTGATGGTTTTTTCATCAATGAGTTTCAGGCTTCTTGAAGCAGCTTCCACCGAATCGGCCATCATCACCACCGAAGTTTCTTTCGAAAACGGAATAGGACCGGGATAGGTGAACTGACGTTCGTCAATGGCTTCGTCAGGATTGTCTTTTTGGTGCATCAGATAAAAATACTCCACTTTTCGGGTACCGTGATGGGTTCGGATAAAATCAATAATCTGATCGGGGAGCTTGGCTTTGCGGGCTTTCTCAATACCATTTATAACATGGTCGATGATAATTCCGGCACTTTCTTCAAAAGTCAGTTCATCGTGCGGATTAACGCCGGTTACCTGGTTTTCGATAAAATAGAGCGGATTGTCCATTTTCCCGATATCATGATAAAGTGCGCCGGTTCGTGTTAATAATGCATTCCCGCCAATCACATAGATACATTCTTCAGCCAGATTGGCCACCTGAAGCGAGTGTTGAAACGAACCCGGAGCCTTCATCGATAGCTCACGAAGTAATTTGCTGTTGGTATCTGAGAGTTCGAGAAGGGTTACATCGGTGACCAGACCAAACAACTTCTCAAAAAGGTAAATCAACGGATAAGCCAACAGAATCAGCAGGGCTGATCCTGAAAACATGGCATAATTAATAGTCTTTATCCCGTCAAAACTACCCTCCTGAATCAGGTTCAACCCTGTATAAATGAGCGAATAGGAAATAAAAATCACCAGCGATGTAAATAAAAACTGTGAACGGCGCTGAAGACTTACAATGCTGAAAATAGTGATAATCCCTGAAATCAGTTGCATGAAAACAAACTGAAAACTGTTGGGGACCAAAAATCCAATCAGGATAATGGTAATGATAAAAACATACAAAGCCAGCCGGGTATCAAAAAATACCCTGATAATGATAGGTACAATACAAAGCGGAACCAGAAAGATATATTCCTGTCCGGTATTCAGAGCAATACTGGTTGCAAAAACCATCAGGATGATGGTCAACAGAATGAGTACCACTTTTTTGTTGTCGTCCAGCACATCTTTTCTGAAAAAATAAAGAAAAAACACCAGCACAAGCAGCGAGAGCATCACAAGAATGATCTGACCAAAGAGAATTAAAATGTAATTGGTATCCACACCCCGCCGTGATTCATATTCCTGGCGGAGTGATTCGAGAATCTGAAATTTTATCGGTGTCAGCACCTCTCCTTTTGATATGATCCGTTCTCCTTCCTGAACCATTCCTCTTGTCAGCGAAATTTGCTCCATTCGTTTTTGCAGCTCGGCGGTAGTCATGCGCTCGTTGAAGGTTACATTGTGTGTAATGGCATCTTCGAGAAGGCGCAGGAGCAAATCCTTGTCAATATTGTCAGAATTGTTTAGCTGCCGTATCATCTCCGTATAAGCCGATTGAATGGTGTAAAAGTCCGACAAAACAGCCTTTTCAGCAATTTGGCTGATAATGAGGTTTATTGGAAAATCGTCGGGT
Source organism: Sphingobacteriia bacterium (assembly GCA_009930115.1). Classification (GTDB taxonomy): domain Bacteria; phylum Bacteroidota; class Bacteroidia; order Bacteroidales; family 4484-276; genus RZYY01. The sequence continues at coordinate 12,395 of RZYY01000026.1, forward strand.
TTGGCATCCACCTGCGGCACCAATTGAATAATTCCGCGGGTATATAATTTTGAAAGGATACTGAGCCCTGCTTTTTCGGTAGCTGCTTTTTTCTCTTTGTCATTCTGTTCGGGGCTGTATTTTGTGAGCCATGCCTTCCTGAATTTTTCAGTAAAGGTTTTTTGTTTATTCAACATCACTTCGGGCTGAAAATCGAAATAAATCTCGGTGCTCATGATGACATCCTGCTTTTCCTTTTCGATTTCTTCAGCAGATTTTAAGATGGCAAAATCAAAGGGAGCAATCAGGTCCTGATGAGGCCAGGGCCGGCCACGGGTGTATTCATACTTGAATTTCCCCTCTTCAGGGAAAAAAGATACCAGCACTACCAGGCTGATCAAAAACAACACTATTTTATAAATGACCCTGTAATTGCGGCTTATGGTTGACCAGAAATTCTTCATTATTTCAGATGAATTTTTCAGCTAAAGTAAATTATTCTCGTGAGATAATTTCATACAAAACCAAAGAGTTATAAAAATAATCCGAAAATGATGTTTTAAAGTTTGAATTTACACGCTGCTTTTTTCTGATTTTGTCCATCTTCTTTAAAGATTCATATTGTAAAAAAGACCTGACTTTCTGTTCTAAGCATTAGAATTGTGTAAATGACTTATTTTTGCAAAAAAAAGAACCATTGAAAATTGCAGTAAACACAAGGCTGTTGTTAAAAGGGAAACTCGAAGGAATCGGATGGTTTACCTATGAAAATCTAAAACGTATCACCACCCAGCATCCCGAACATGAGTTTTATTTTTTATTCGACCGGCAATACGACGAGGAGTTTATTTTTTCGAAAAACATAACCCCTATGGTCATTTTCCCGCAGGCCAGGCATCCTTTTCTTTACTACATCTGGTTCGAACATGCCATTCCCCGTGCATTGAAAAAAACAGGAGCTGATTTATTTTTTTCACCCGACGGGTATCTTTCACTGCGTACTGATGTGCCTTCAATGAATGTTTTTCACGATCTGAACTTTGAGCATTATCCAAAAGATTTACCCTATGTTGAACGCAGATTTTACCGGCATTACTTTCCTGAATATGCGCACAAAGCCTTAAGAATTGCCACTGTATCAGAATATTCGAAAAAAGACATTGTGAATTTGTACGGAGTGGACAAAGATAAGATTGATGTGGTATTCAACGGTGCCAACGAATCGTTTCATCCTGTGGATGAGGAGGTAAAAAAAACAACACGGGAAAGATTTTCATCCGGCAACCCTTATTTTTTGTTTGTAGGTTCCCTGCATCCGCGCAAAAACCTTGCACGGCTCTTCCCGGCATTTGACCAGTTCAGGGAAACCAACGATCAGGGTATAAAGCTTTTGATTGTGGGTGAGAAAAAATGGTGGACCGAAGCCATTGAAAATGCTTATGAGCAGATGAAGTTCAAATCGGATGTGATTTTTACCGGCCGGCTCGAAGTCAGCCAATTGCACCAGGTCATTGCCTCTGCACTTGCCATTACCTATGTGAGCTATTTTGAAGGTTTTGGTATTCCCATCCTCGAAGCTTTTTACTGCAATACACCCGTTATTACATCCAATGTTACTTCAATGCCTGAAGTAGCCGGAGATGCAGCACTGCTGGTTGACCCCATGTCGATAACTTCCATCGCTGAAGCAATGACAAAAATGGCTGGTGATGAAAATCTGAGAAATCGTTTGATCGAAAAAGGACGTGAACGTTCAAAGATGTTCTCCTGGCAAAAATCTTCAGAACGACTGTGGCAGTCCATTGAAACAGCATTACTGCAAAGTAAAAAAAGAAAATGACTGCCTGTCGGATAAACAGAAAACATCTGTTTGGTTATTCGCTTATAATCGTATTAAAGATCACGACATCGCTTATCAAAATTCAGGAATCACACATTTCCTAAAGCCTATTCCGGCCTTTTGAAGCCGTGCATGACGGTTCAGCAGCCAACCTGATACTTTGCTGATATAAGCTTATCAATCGGAGATTGCCTCCTCATCCAAATGCACCTCCGGGCAATCCCTGCAATCAAGACTGCGATTGTACATCTTCATGGCGCGCAGGCTCATACCCATGCTGGAGAAACCACCATCGTGAAAGAGGTTTTGCATAGTCACCTTTCGGGTCAGGTCCGAAAAAAGTGTGATGCAATAGTCGGCGCACTCTTCGGAAGAAGCATTACCCAGCGGTGACATTCGTTCGGTAAAATCCATCAGGTTATCCATCCCTTTCACTCCGCTTCCTGCTGTGGTTCGGGTTGGTGACTGCGAAATAGTGTTGATTCTGACCTTCCGCTCACGGCCATAGATATAGCCAAAGCTGCGGGCAATGGATTCGAGCAGGGCTTTCGCATCGGCCATATCGTTGTAACGGTAAAGTGTACGTTGTGCAGCAACATAAGAAAGAGCTACTACTGATCCCCATTCGTTGATGGCATCGGCTTTAAAGGCAGCCTGAAGGATTTTATGAAATGAAACTGCCGATACATCCAGTGTCTTTATCAGAAAGTCATAATTGAGGTCGCTGTAAGGCCTTCCCTTACGAACGTTCATGGACATTCCGATAGAATGAAGGATGAAATCAAATTTCCCGCCAAAATGTTCCATCGCTTTGGCAATCAGTGTATCAATATCTTTTTCACTGGTGGCATCGGCAGGTATAACAATCGCCTCCGTTTTGGCAGCCAGTTCATCAATTTCACCAAAACGCATAGCAACCGGGGTGTTGGTCAATACAAAACGGGCACCTTCGTCATAAGCTTTTTCAGCTACCTTCCATGCAATGGAAAGGTCGTTGAGTGCCCCGAAAATAATCCCTTTCTTCCCTTTAAGTAAGTTATGTCCCATGATGTTGAGATTAAAATTGCACAAAGAAACTAATTTTTCAGGAGTTCTTTTGCCGTTTCCATTGCCGGCAGAGTGACTGTGGAATCGCTCAGCATCTTTGCTATTTCAACAATCCTCTCCTCCTGCTGGATGTATTTAATGTAGGTTTTTGTCTGTTGTTCTCCGGTTTCTTTAAAAACCACGTAATGATGAGCTCCACGGGCAGCAATCTGGGGAATATGTGTAATAGCAATCACCTGCATGTTCAGGGCCATTTTCTGCATAATGATTCCCATTTTCCCTGCTGCTTCACCTGAAATACCGGTATCAATTTCATCAAAGATGATGGTTGAAAGTGAACGTTTACCGGCAATGAGCGATTTTACGGCAAGCATGAGCCTCGAAAGTTCACCGCCTGAAGCTATACGCGACAATTCCTGCATTTCGCCGCCTTTGTTGGCATTGAACAAATAAGTCAGTGAATCTGCACCTTTTACCGACAACTCCGGCAGGGCTTGCGGCACAACTTTAAAATGTGCAAGTGGCATCCCCAATCCAGAAATAATTCCCCCGATTTCATTTTCAAATTCAGGGATGGCATTTTTACGGATCGAAGAAATTTCTTCAGCCATATCACCAAGTTCTTTCTTTAGCTTCGAAAGCTGAAGATGCAGTTCTTCAATTCTGGTGCTCAGCGAAGTGTATGCTGCTATTTTTTGCCGGTAATCTTCTTTCACTTTGAGCAGAGCTTCCACACTACTGGTACGATGCTTCTGATGAAGCCTGTTAATAAGGTTAAGACGATCATTTAGCTGTTCGATCTGCCCGGGGTTGGTCTCTAATCGTTCGTCTAATTTGCCTATTGCTAAGGAAGCATCTTTGAGTTCAAAATAACTGCTTTCGATGATCTTGTAAACAGCAGCAATGTCAGCGTAATATTCGCTTACAGGCCGGAGTTCATGCATCACTTCGCCGATCAGCTCCAGTAAGCCCTGTTCGCGGTCAAACAAAGCGCCTGCATTTACCAGCCGTGATTTGATCTCTTCGGCATGCACCAGCAATTTGAGTTCTTCTTCAATCTGTTCCTGCTCACCGGGTAACAATTTTGCAGCTTCGAGCTCATCAATCTGGAAACGATAGAAATCCTGTTCCCTGGCCGCTTCTTCTTCCCTTGATTGAAGGGTACCGAGCTCATGCCTGAGGCTTTGCATCCGGGTATATTTCTGACGGTATTGCATAAGTTTTTCATCCAGACCGGCAAAGCTGTCGAGAGCATCCAGCTGAAATTCTTCATCCTGCAATGAAGTTACCTTATGCTGTGAATGAATATCCACAAGCTTTTCGGCCAGCTCTTTTAAAACATTCAGGTTGACCGGTGTGTCGTTGATAAAGGCACGGGATTTCCCTGAAGGAAGAATCTCGCGGCGCAGGATGGTTTGGTCTTCATCCAGATCAAGATTATTCTTTTCAAAAAAACCGCTCAGGGGGATATGGTGTGTGGAAAAAATACCTTCGACAATGCATTTTTCATTTTCATCCATCAGCGATTGCAGGTCAGCCCGCTGACCAAGAATCAGGGCAAGAGCGCCAAGAATGATGGATTTTCCTGCGCCGGTCTCTCCGGTAATTACCGAAAAACCTGCATGAAAATCAGTCTCAAGCTGCTCTATCAGAGCATAATTCCTGATGGTTAAATGTGTCAGCACTGCTTTAATATTAATCTTTAAACACCTGCAAACTTATATAAAAAACTTTTTCGGGCTGGAAATGCAGCTCAGGTACTTCGTCCAATGTATGAAACGAAACCGCCAAATGGTGGTACCGGATTATGTTTTTTCCTTTGAATTGAAGTGTTGACATAGCTTATTCCTTTTTATTGATTTTATATCCAATTGGTTTTCTGGTCTCATTTGCTTTTTGATGCAATTCATCAATCTTTTCCAATAAAAACTTGAAAGCCTTATTGAGTTTGGCATCAAGTTTCAGGATTTCGTTTTTAAGCTCTTCATTTTCCCTCAATAATGCCCTGTATCGGGCAAAAGCACGCATAATTTCGATGTTGATTTTAATGGCTTTTTCTGAACGGAGCACTGATGAAAGCATAGAAACACCCTGTTCGGTAAATGCAAGTGGGTTTACAGAAGAATGTTTCAAAATTGCCAACCGGTCACAATTTGTGACCAGTTCCTCTTTCTCATTCTTAGTAAGTTGGAACATAAAATCTTCAGGAAACCGCTCATAATTCCTTTTTACCTGTTGTTTTAACGCTTTTGTTGGCACACCATATAAAACCGCCAAATCAGCATCAATCATTACTTTGAAGCCTCTGAATTGAAAAATAAGCGTTTCATATTCAGGTTTAATTAAACTATTCATTATTCAGGTTTTTCTTGTACTTTAATTGTTTCTCAGCCACTTTCAATGCTTCAAGACCAAAATCTTCGTCTTCCAATTCATAAAGCACTTTTTCACTCAAAAAGTCAATAATCAGTTTGTCAGCGTTTACATGATAAAGATCGGCCAATTTCAAAACCAATTCTTTTGAGAATTTTCGCTCTCCACGTTCCATCTTGCTCAATATGGCCACATCAATATCAACTTGCATGGCAGTCTTTCGCAATGATAATCCTGCCTGTTCTCTCAATTCTCTTAATTTCAGTCCCAGTGTTGACATTTTATGTGTTGACTAATTTTGTCAAAGGTAATACATTTTTTACTTATGGTTCTCCAACACATTCAATTATTTGTCAATAGTTTATTATCAGCATTCTGTCGGCAAGAAAAGCATACTGAAAGTGTCCGGGACAAGTTTTGTGATGATGCAAAATGAGGGTTGCAGATAAAAGCGGTCATACTTTTCTTTTCTTGTTTTTAATTTACTTTTATCCGACTATTATCCTGATGTAAAATCTACTATTCGTTCTGCCTTTGATTTTATTAATTTACCAACCAAAGCAAGAAAAGAGTTTACAGCAATCCTCTTGACTTCAGCATTGGTTCTTTTGAAGGTGCTTTACCGCGGAACCTCAGATACAATTCCATCGGGTCCTCGGTACCGCCGCGCGAGAGAATATTTTCGCGCAAAGCTTTTGCTGTCGGCTGATCAAAAAGACCTTTTTCGAGAAATGCCTCAAATGCATCAGCATCAAGTACTTCAGCCCACAAATAGCTATAGTAGCCAGCCGAATATCCCCATGAAAAAGCATGGGCAAAATAAGTGGTACGGTATCTTGGATCAATTTCGGGAATAAGGCCGATGCGGGTCATTGCTTCCATTTCGAAATTCACAGCATCAATATTAACGGCTGTTTTTATGGTATGCCAGTCCATGTCGAGATAACTGGCAGCAATATATTCGGTTGTAGCAAAACCCTGATTGAACTTACCGGCATTTTTAACTTTTTCAACCAGCTCATCAGGAACAGGTTCACCGGTTTGGTAATGTCTGGCAAAACTTTTAAGTACTTCCGGATGTTCAGCCCAGTTTTCCATGATTTGGGAAGGCAATTCCACAAAATCCCTCGAAACATTGGTACCTGACAAGGTCAGATAGGTTACATCAGACAGCAGTCCATGCAATGCATGACCAAATTCATGGAAAAGGGTAAGTACTTCATCAAAATTTAGCAATGCAGGCCTATCGCCGGTCGGACGAGAAAAATTCATCACCATTGAAACTACAGGCGGAATATTTTCTCCATCTTTTCTGAACTGCTCCCGAAAACTTGTCATCCATGCTCCCCCGCTTTTTGATGCACGAGGATGAAAATCCATATAAAGAATTCCGGTGTGCTCGCCGTTGGATTCGGTAACTTCGTAAACAACAGCTTCGGGATGATACACCGGAACATTTTTCAGAACGTTAAACTTAAGCCCGTATAACTTGTTGGCCACATCAAACATACCTTTCAGCACCTGATTCAGCTCAAAATAGCTGCGCAGTTCTTCTTCATCGAAAGTAAATTTCTGCTGGCGCAATTTTTCAGCGTAATAAGGCCAGTCCCATGACTCAAGTTTAAAATTATTTCCTTCCGCATCAATCATTTTCTGCAGCTCTACAGCTTCCTTTTTTGCATTGGCCAGAGCAGGAGCCCACAATTCATTTAAAAAGCCATAAACAACTCCAGGAGTTCCGGCCATAGTCTCTTCAAGGACAAAATCGGCATGGGTGGCATATCCAAGAAGGTTTGCACGTTGAAGCCTCAGCGTGGCCATTTTTGTTGTGATTGCCTTGTTATCAAATTCATTATTGTTGTTTCCGCGATTGATGTAAGCTTTCATCACCTTTTCACGAAGCTCACGTTTGGCAGCATATTGCAAAAAAGGAACTCTGCTTGGATTATGCAGGGTAAAAAGCCATCCTGATTCCCTGCCTGCATTCAGTGCCGCATCTGCAGCAGCATCGCACACACTTTGTGGAAGTCCTTCAAGATCAGCTTCATCAGTAATCAGCAACTCAAAAGCATTGTTTTCAGCCAGCAGGTTATCAGAAAATTTTAGTGAAAGCAACGACAATTCGGAATTGATCTGCCGGAGGGTATCCTTTTGTGCTTTGTTCAGCAGGGCACCATTTCGGGCAAAACGTTTGTAGGTTTTTTCAAGCAGCATTTGCTGTTCTTTGGTCAGATTGAGTGCTGCCCGGTTATCAAATACAGCTTTTATTCTCAAAAATAATCCCTCGTTGAGCAAAATATCATCGCTGTGTTCCGAAAGCAGGGGAGCAGCTTCCTGAGCTATTTGCTGCAGAGTATCGTTGGTATGTGCCGATTGCAGATTATAAAACACACTGCTCACTTCGGTCAGTAAAAATCCGGAATGGTCGAGTGCTTCGATAGTATTTTCAAATGTTGCTGCCGCCGTGCTTTTTACTATGGCAGCAATCTCGGATTTTTGCTTTTCAATCCCTGCTTTGATTGCCGGTAAAAAATGCTCGTTTCTTATTTTTTCAAACGGAGGAACATTAAATGGCGTGCTGTAGTTAGTTAAAAACGGATTCATTTCTGATTCTGATTTTGATGATTGATTACACGAAACAAAAACAATGGCTGAAAGGATCAGCAGAAAGGTAAATTTTTTCATATCAGTGAATTTTATGGAGAAAATGTAATTATTTTAGGAAGGCAAAATTAGCATAAAACAACCATTACTATCGTTCAGCGTAATATTTACAAGCAGTGAAAATGAATAATCAAACTTTTGCCGAAAAAGCACTTCAGTTTTACAGCCGGTTGGACTTTACCATCAACCTGCCGGAAATTGAAGTCATGAATCCATACAGGTTTCCGGAAACATTCGGACTGGTCAGTGCATTTTTTAACAGGTTTTATCCTGACAGTGATAAACGAACTTTTATTTTCGGTATCAATCCCGGAAGATTTGGTGCCGGTATAACCGGAATTTCGTTTACTGATCCGGTAAATTTAGCAGACAAATGCCAGATTCCAAATCATTTGCCAAAAAAGCACGAACTGTCTTCAGTTTTTGTTTACGAATTCATCGAAGCATTTGGAGGAACTGAATTATTCTTCAATAAGTTTTACGTTTCGGCAGTATCACCATTGGGTTTTATTAAAAACGGGAAAAATATAAATTACTATGATGATAAAGAGCTCAGCAAGGCAGCAGAAGATTTCATCCGTAAATGCCTGATACTGCAACTGGACTTTGGTGCTGAACGTAACTGTGCGATATGCCTTGGCGGGAATAAAAATTTCACATTTCTGAATCGTCTGAATCAGGAAATGAATCTCTTCAAAAAGATCATTCCGCTGGAACATCCAAGGTTCATTATGCAGTACCGGAGGAAGTTCTTAAATCAATTTTTGAAAAAATACTTAAATGCTCTTAAAAATTGTGAATAAGGAAATTAAGATAGATTCTGATGATTAATTTTGCCTGAAATTACTCATCAGACTAAAATGACCAACTACGAGAAATCTTTACGAAAACGGCTGATCCGGGATGCACTCATCGGGGCAGGAATAATTTCTTTTTTTGTGCTTTTATATGTTGCGTCGGTAATCTGGCTCTGATCCCGTTTCCTTTGAAAAATGCCTTCCGCTGCATGGAATAATTATCTCCACTGACATCCAGAAACTCTCAGGATTTTTAAACTCCAAAATAACTTTATCGGGCAAAATTTTTATTTTTGGAAAATCATAAAAACTAGTCCCATGAAAAAATTTTACCTACCCTTTCTCTTGTTGGCTTTGCTGACATCATGCAGCCGGAAAAAAAACCAAACAACCGATTATCCGGTAATTCCGGTTCCATTTTCAGCTGTCCTGCTCACCGATACTTTCTGGCTTCCCCGTCTGGACACCAACCGTATAGTTTCGATTCCCTACAATTTCAGGAAATGCGAAGAAACACACAGGATCGATAACTTCAGGGTGGCTGGCGGGCTTAAAAAAGGATCATTTGTTGGAATTCGGTACAACGATTCTGATGTTTTTAAGGTAATGGAAGGAGCGGCTTATTCGCTGAGCACACATCCCGATCCTGAGCTGGAAGCATACATGGATGAATTGATCGCTGCTATTGGTGCTGCACAGCAAGAAGATGGCTATTTGTACACAGCCCGTACCATCAACCCCGACACAATCATTCCACATACTGGTGAAACCAGGTGGTCCTACCTGCAGCAAAGCCATGAGTTGTATAACATAGGTCATATGTATGAAGCAGCAGTGGCTTATTTCCAGGCAACCGGCAAGCGTGCTTTTCTTGATATTGCCATCAAAAGTGCTGACCTTGTGGTAAACGTTTTTGGAACAGGTGTCGGGCAGTTGCGCGGAGTTCCGGGTCATCAGGAAATCGAAATCGGACTGGTAAAACTTTATCGGACAACCGGCAACAAAAAATATCTCGATCAGGCACGTTATTTCCTCGATGATCGTGGAAATGCCAAAGAACGGGAATTGTACGTGTATGGCAAAGACGGATCAATCAAAGATTATGTTCAGGATCATTTACCTGTTACTCAACAATTTGAAGCTGTGGGCCATGCTGTCCGTGCTGGTTACATGTACTCCGCAATGGCTGATATTGCTGCCCTGACTGGCGACAAAGCATACCGTAACGCCATTGATAAGCTTTGGGAAAATGTGGTGTACAAGAAACTTTATATCACCGGAGGCATCGGGGCACGTCATTCTGGTGAAGCTTTCGGCGACAATTACGAGCTTCCGAATCTTTCTGCCTACAACGAAACCTGCGCTGCTGTTGCCAACATGCTCTGGAACCAACGCATGTTTTTGCTCACCGGTCATGCCAAATATATAGACGTACTTGAACGTACGCTTTACAACGGATTTCTTTCAGGTGTTTCAGTTCATGGCGACCGCTTTTTTTATCCTAACCCGCTGGAATCTGACGGAAGTCATGAACGAAAACCCTGGTTCGACTGCTCCTGTTGCCCCACCAATGTTGCAAGATTCCTCCCTTCTCTTCCGGGTTATATCTATGCCCACAACGACACAACAATATTTGTCAATCTTTACATAGGAAGCGAAACGAAATTTGACATGCCTTTTGGCGTGGCTTCTCTTAAACAAACAACCAATTATCCCTGGGAAGGAAAAATAAATTTAAGAATCAATCCTGATACTACCGCCGGTTTTACAATTGCACTCCGTATTCCTATATGGGCAACAGAAAATCCTTTGCCCGGAGATCTGTATCATTTTATGGAACAACCTGCCGAAAAACCTGAAATTCTGATTAATGATGAAATCACCAACTATTTTACAAAAGATGGTTATGCAATACTCACCAGAACATGGAAAGCCGGAGACCGCATTGAGCTTTCCCTGCCACTTCCGGTAATGAAAGTAGTTTCGAAAAAAGAAGTTACCGGAAATACCGGCAGGATGGCAATTACCCGTGGTCCTTTGGTGTATTGTGCCGAATGGGTTGATAATGGAGGTAAAGCACGTAATCTTCTATTGGATGATACGCTTCAGTTTGGTATCGAAAAAGCTGACATTGCTGACGGGATTAACATTCTCAAATCCAAAGCTTATGCGGTTTCCACACATCCAAAAGACCATTCTCTGGTAAAATCGCCTCAGGATTTGATTTTAATTCCCTATTATGCATGGGCACACCGCGGAAACGGAGAGATGCTTGTATGGCTGCCTTATGAAGATTCAGCAACTTCCCCCACTCCACCCCCAACCATAGCTTCCGAAAGCAAACCAACAGCATCTTATATCTACGATCAGCTATCGGCTCTCAATGATCAGCTTCTCCCAAAATCCAGCAACGATCAGGAAATACCACGACTCACCTTTTGGAGTCACAAAGGAACCAGCGAATGGGTTCAGTATGATTTCAAAAACGAAACCAGTATTGCTTATCTGCACGTTTATTGGTTTGATGACGGTCCTGACGGCGGATGCCGCATTCCTCAATCATGGAAAGCATTCTATCTGGATGATGGCAAATGGATCGAAGTCAGGAAAAACGGAGATTATCCTTTGCTTAAAGATCAATTGAATTCCATCGAAATTGCACCGGTAAAAACAAAGGCGCTCCGACTTGAAATTAACCTGCAACCTGAATATTCGGGTGGAATACTGGAGTGGAAAGTTGAGTAAAGCAATCGCCCGGAAATTCCGTACATCAGGATTATCATCCAGGCAAATTTTTATTACTGAAAATAAAACCAATATGAAATTCCTCCTTTTTACGCTACTGTTTTTCTTTTGCGGACTTCTCCGAAGTCAGCAAACAGACAAAATTCCGGATTCCCTGTTACCTCCCCATTTTTCAGTCCGTATTGATAAAAACCTCTGCTTCAGCACAAACGATGGTTTGCTGAAAGATAAAAACAACAGCATCCTGAAAAACATTCAATATTCAACGGAATACGACACCACTTTTTTCAAGGTATTGAAATTTGATGTGACCATTTCAAACAACAGCAGTGATACAATCGATTTCTCTAATTTTGTAGCTTACGGTGAAAATCCGGAATATACCTATATTACAGCAACTGGCCCCTGGGCGCTGGCCCGGGCAAAACTCTGCCGACCAGACGCTGGCCCGGTGGATGTTACTCTTCCCGACAATGCCTGGGAACTGGGATATACAGGTTTTACGACCGGCAGCGATGAATCTGTGTGTGCGCTTGCACGAAGAATTTCATGGGAAAAAGCACAGCGAAAACGTTATGAAACCATCATTGAACCAGGTGGAAATGTAATGTATTCTGTATATATAGATACTTTTGAAGGTGATTGGCAAAACGGACTGAAAAAAATGTTTCAGCACCATTTTCTGTTTGATCTGGATACATTTGATTTCAGTCTCTATCAGCGAAAAGACCTAAGCTGGATCAGAAGCAGTTATCTGATTACACTGCAATTTGCCTGGGATCATGAATTTTACGATTGGGCAACACAGGAATATACAGTCAACGATTTCCTCAAATATCCGGATCATTTTGGCTGGTACGACGTTTACGGATTGTGGCCGACTTGGCCACGGCTCGGGCTGGATGAAAGGAACCAATGGGACCTTTATCGCGATTTACCCGGTGGTTTGGGAAAACTCAGAGAAATTGCCGCTTTCGCAAACAAATCAGGAACAAAATTTTTCATCTCCTATAATCCCTGGGATAAAAGCACAAGGTTTGAAAATCCTTATACCGGCATGGCCAGGCTGATTGACAAGCTGGATGCCGATGGTGTGGTACTTGATACTCAGGGCAGCTCAAGTGCAGAATTGCAACATGCAGCCGACAGTATCAAACCTGGTGTCATTATGTACAGCGAAGGAATGGCAGTAGTTAAAGATATGCCGGGTATCATCTCAGGAAGAGTGCACGATGCAATTTATCTTCAACCCGTGCTCAACCTTAACAAACTCATTAAACCCGATTTTGCCATTTTCAGGGTTTGTCAGCTCTCGCAGGGACGTATTCACCGCGAAACATGTATCTCCTTTTTCAATGGCTACGGCACCGAAATCAACACCTTTGCTCCCGGTCGGCCGGATTGGATAAATGAAGAATATACCCTTCTCGGAAAAACCACCATGCTTCTTCGTGACAACACCGATGCCTTCAACAGCAGCAAATTTACTCCGTTTATCAGTTCATTGTCCGATAGCATCTGGATCAACTGTTTTCCGACTGAAAACAAGACAATTTATACTATCCTGAGTTTCAAACCTGAAGGTTATACAGGCAGACTGTTCGAAACAAATGCAAAACAGGGTTTTCATTTTGTCAACCTTTGGAAACATGAAGAATTAGCCAATCCGGTGAAAAACGAAAGATATTTCATTGAAGTGTCCGTTGCCCCATTCAGTAAAACATTTACAGGAACCAGAAGTGAGGGTGAAATTGACTGCATTGCACAGTTTCCCGAATTATTGAATGTTACCCTTAAAAATGATTCCCTGCTGTTATCTTCAACCACTGGCAACCTGATTAAACTCTGGAAAGGGAATCCTTCCTATGAAAAAAAACCTCTGGTGTTCGGCAATACTGATCTGAAAATCAGACTTCATGAAGCTTTCGGCAGATATGAAGGGAAAATAGTAATCCAGCTTTTCAACAACAATCTTCTGGCTGATGAACGGATTATCATACGTAAACAGGGGAAACCGGTTCTGATAAGTACTTTAAAAAGAACCAGATATAATAAAAAAACAGCCGGAGACATGATTGCCATCCCTGCCGGTGAGTTTTATTTCTTCGCCACAAATAACGATCAGTTTATCCCTTATCCATCCAACGCTGATTCGGTTAAAACCACAATGCAGGCTTTTTATATGGATAAGTTTCCTGTAACTAACAGGGATTATTTTGAGTTTCTGGAAGCTTCAGGCTATTTACCTCAAGACACAACGAATTATTTAAAACACTGGAAGAATAAAAGATATCTTCCGGAGGATGCAGATAAGCCGGTAGTCTGGGTTGATCTCAACGATGCCAAAGCCTATGCGGAATTTACGGGCAAACGGCTTCCCACTGAAGCCGAATGGCAATATGCTGCTCAGGGTTCGGATGGCCGTAAATGGCCATGGGGAAATCAACAGGACACGCTAATGTACAACACCAGTGGCAGGCTGATGCCTTCAGATTACTGGCCCCGGGCTAACAGTCCGTTTGGTGTGAAAGATTTGACTGGTAACGTTTGGCAACTAACCAGTGATGTTTATGATAATGGCAGTTATAATTTCGTGATAATCAGAGGAGGAAGCTATTTTAAGCCAACTTCCAGCTGGTGGTATATTCAGGGTGGTCCACAGCCTCTTGATAAACGGCAAATGATGCTGGTGGTGGGACCTGGATTCGACAGAAATGCCACAATCGGATTCAGATGCGTGATGGACAGGCCATTACCTTAAAAGCTGACTTATCCCGGCTAAGACGATCTGGCTTTATTGAACGAATACAAAACATTAATTACAAAAAAATGAACATCTCCTGTGCTGTTTTTATCCCTGGCGTTTTTAAAAAAATTGTTCTGATTTCAGCAACCGTTTTGTTATTACTGAATGTCAGTTGTAAAAATAGCGAAGATTCTGCTTTAAAAATCGGACTCGTTGTTACCTCTGAAACTGTAAATTCAATGGAAACCACATCGCAACTAAACTTTCTCGGACAAAACAATATTGCCGGTGCTGAGCTCCTTTACCCCGAAGTAATTCTTGCTGACAAACAATTCCCGGCAAACCTTGATATTGTTTGGATTCATCACAAACCTGGCAGTCAACTGCCCGAAAGTTTTACCAAACAAAGTTTTATCAGTTTACTCGGCAAATACATTCAGGACGGCGGAAAAGTAATGCTTTCCATGGATGCTCTCCGGATATTGCCTTTCCTCGGGCTGGAAAACAAAACACCTGACACGCTCACCGTTGAAGCTTTTGACCAGGGTTACGGGCGTCAGTTAGGATTTCATGCTTACCTTAACCATCCGTTATTTGACGGAATGCACGGCGGTGCTTATCTTTTTCATCCCGAAAATGACACAACAACCATTCAGACAGGATATTTTGAATCTGGTTTCATCCCCGACGGAAAGGTAATTGCTGTGGATTGGTCCTATATTACCTTTCATGAAGACAAAAAACTCATCCTCGAATATTCTAAAGGTAAAGGAAAAGTCCTGGCAATAGGTGCATACATGGATTTTGCCATGAAAAATAAAAACGCTGACCAGTTAGCTCTTTTCATAAAAAATGCCGTTACCTTTCTGAAAAATCCATTGCCCGAAAGACTCAACTACTGGAATTATCATTTTGGTGAAGTTAAAAAATTCAAAGCAGTTCTGCCTGAACTGATGCTGCCAGAAGCAAAAAAATGGGAGCTTTCCCCCGGCAAGCTAAGTTATTTCGTCGATTCAGCCAAAAGCGATTTTTGGGATTTGGCTGGCATGCGAATGCTTGTTATGGGAAAAGAGCAGGCAGGTATAGACGAAATATGGGCGCATCCTTTTATGGCTTTTCGGGATTATCAAGCTGCCATTGAAAACACTGAAGACAAATCATTTACATGGCTTAAGGAGCTCACACCTTCTGTTAGCATTTCACCTGAAGCTATTGTCAGAACATACAGACTTGAAAAAGGTTTTCTTAAAGAAATCATCGCTGTTCATCATACTCAACCAA
>RZYY01000391.1 GCA_009930115.1 Sphingobacteriia bacterium
CTTGCGAAGATCTGACAATAACGCAAGTGTCACCACCGGAAGAAACAACCATTTGCGGCAAACTATCTGAAATCGGAATCCAATCTGTCAAATATAAATAAGCTTCATTAGCATTAGCATTAGCCACTTCTTCATATTGCCTTATATACTTCGTAATTATTTTTTCTTTGATAATCACAGCGTTAGATGGCTGCACCTGATTTGACACTTTAATCAAACTATCGGCTCTTGCTTTCAATGAATCAATGTCTTGTTGCAAAAAAACAGTTTCAGTTTGTGCTTCCTGCAACCTGCTGAAATAGCCAAAACTCATGTAAAGTGAGCCAGAAAGCATCAGGATTACAAGAAAAAATGCATATTTATAAGCTTTACCGTCTTTCATTGCTTTGATGAATTTGGTTTAATAAAATATTTTCAGCAACCAACCATTCAACGACCATTGTGGAATATTGGTTCCTGAAACTTTCCGAAAGCAGCATGCGCACATCATCCCTATTGTCCTGGAATCCGATTTCAGCGAGAATTGCAGCCCCTTTTGCCATAAGTACTGTAAAATTTGCCTCGAGACCAGGATAAACCGCCCTGATGTCTTTTTTGTAGTGGTAAACATTTGGGAAACGGGCTTCGGAGAACTTGTAAAGCCTTTTACACATCTCATCAGACAAGGTGTGCCCAACACTTGTAAAGTATGCCATTCCACGCGATTTTTCCCAAGTGTCGCCCATCTTTCTGGCATTAGCATGAACAGAAAAAGTAAGCAGCTGACCAGGGACTTTCATTGCATTAATTCTCCGGTACCGTGTCATTAATCCTGGTTCAAACGGATCGTCATTCGGAACAGTCCGACTGCTTTTGTAGCCCAATGCCTGCCATTTTGCCTCGATGCGATCGATCATGTTTTCTGAAAATTCAAATTCCCGAAAAACCAGATCATCGTCATCAGCAAACTTGTGTGGAACAAGAAAAGCCGGGCTTGCCTTGCCCGACACATTAATACCATGCGCCCTGTCGAATACCGGATATAATATCTGCGGAATATCAGTCATGATTATTCTGCTTTTTTGGGTAACACTTTTTTGCTAATGTTCAGTAATCCGTTCAACAGCTTTTCAATATTGAAAAACTCGTTGATGAAAATCGCCATCAGCATTGAAAAGAAAATTGTCAGGCTGTAAGCTACTTGTCCAGCTGGATGCCAAGGAAATCCGGATCCGCGCCAATAAAACAATCCGAATGCAATTGCAAGTAAAATCGCCGTAATTAGCACTATCAACCTTTTTGCAGTAATTAAAACGATTTTTTTCGTTCTAATTCTGATTGATATTGATTTCTGCAGCAAGCTTTCACCTGCATATTTGAGCGCAATGAATGCGCAAAGAATGAATACCAGCACATACA
>RZYY01000150.1 GCA_009930115.1 Sphingobacteriia bacterium
ATTTCTTTGCAAGACAAAAATATAAATTCTTGTCAAACAAGGACATAAAGTGTAATTTAACGTTCCTTAATAAAATAAATTTGGTCAGCAACATAGAAGTGTCTGAATCAACTTCAGAATAATCATTGTCAGCAAGATCAGTAATGTACTGCAGCAGTTCTTCGAGGGTTTCAATTTCGGTAAACGGGATCATAATGGAAACCCTGAACCAGATATTTCCGGCGATTTGAGTCTGAACAATGTAGAACTTTCCATCTTCGAGGATTCTTTGGCGAAGTGTTGCATTCAGGTTGTTTAGACTTTTTTCACTTAAATTTTTCCTGAGGTACCTGAAGCAAACGATATTGGAATCTGGTTGGAGCAAAAGTTCAAATGCAGGATGCTGATTTATCACTTTGGCAAAAGCTCTTCCAATATCGTATTGCCGTGTGACAAATTCATCAAAAATGCCAGTTCCATATGCTTTAATGATAGCATAAAACCTCACACCCATCATCAGTTTAGTACACTCAAAAGTACGTTTGGCGTAATTGTACCATTCTTCATCCCCATGTTGAGAAAAAAGATATTGTGCATTTTGATTGAAAGTTGCATAAGAATGGACCTTATTTTTGAAAAGGAGAAAAGTAGTCAAAACCGGTGTCATCATCATTTTATGAGCATCTATTACCACCGAATCAGCCATTTCAAGGCCATGTAACAAGTGGTTGTATTTTGATGAAAATATTGCAGCTCCTCCATGAGCTCCATCCACATGAAACCAAAGATTATGTTTTTTACAAAACCTTCCTATTTCCGGCAGGTTATCATACATCCCGGTAGCTGTGGAGGGGGCGCTTCCTGCAACGGCTATCACCTTTATCCCCTGTTTTAGGGCTGCTTGCAGGTTTTCCTCCAGTAAACCCGTATTCATACTGAAGTTTTTGTTTACAGGAATTTTGATGATACCTTTATTTCCAAAACCCATGATTCGTAAAGCACGGTCAATGCAATAGTGTGCTTCAGATGATACCATTACACCAAGCTTTTCGTCGTTTCCTTCCATCCAGATATCTTTCTCCGATTTTGCTTGTCGGGCAGCAAGCAAGGCAGTAAGATTAGCAAGTGAACCGCCTGATGTGATAAAACCATCGGATTCATTATCGTAACCTATCTGCCGGCAAATTAATTCAGGAACGACTTTTTCGATTGCTGATGAAGCAGCGCCCATTTCGTATATAGCCATTCCATTATTGATGAGTGCTCCGAGAAGATCAGCCAGCGCTGCCACAGGTATTGTAGCTCCAACCTGATGGCCGGCGTATTTTGGATGGTGGATTGCAATGGAATTGTTAAGTATGTCACTAAAGAGTTCTTTCAATGACTGTTCCTTGCCAAGATTCTCCTGCCAGTATCTCAGTTGCTCTGTTGGTGTTTTCCAGTTCATCACTTTGCACTTGCCGTTGATTGTCTGCTCTAAATGATTGGCAAGCAAGTCAATAAGCTCATGTCCGAGGGCCCTGAAATTCTCAGGGTTGTATGCATTTTTCAATTGATTATTCATACTATGGAAGATCACATTAACCCGTTTCAATAATCACCCTAAAATTGTTGAAGTAAGATGAAAGACTCATTTTTACTTTTTCAGATAAGGAATGTTGCGTAACCCTTTCTCATCAGCCAAATGATATGGTTATTGAACTGGATGAATTATATGGCTGACTTTTGGGTACAACGATATAGTTTTATTCGGGCAAAGATAATTTTTCTGGTTTTATAGCCCTTGGCTATATGGTTTCCTGGAGTTTCTACACCGATTACTTTTTTCAAACAACCAGCGGTGAGTTGATTTGTTATCATTTTTCGGTGGAGGTAAGCTATCCCGTTTGCAAAGACGAAGTAAATTTTAATGTAGTAATTGCATTTCAATGACAGAATTTTGCTGATGTCAGCAACATACTTGATCAAATGGATTTTTTTTTGCAAAACAGAATTCGCCGGAAGATGATGATTAAACCGCCATCAAATCTTTTTCCTTGGCATCAAGCAGGTCTTCTATTTTTTTAACGAATTTGTCTGTAAGTTTTTGGATATCATCTTCGAGTTTTTTGGCTTCGTCTTCGGGAAGCCCGTCTTTTTTTAGTTGTTTGGAGTCTTCATTGGCACTGCGACGGATATTTCGAAGTGCTACTTTGGCATTTTCAGCCTCGTTTTTGGCTTGTTTGACAAGATCACGCCGGCGTTGCTCAGTAATAGGTGGCACCTGAATTCGGAGTACTTCACCGTTGTTTTGAGGGTTGAAACCTAAGTTGGCGGCCATAATGGCTTTTTCCATAACCGAAAGCATGTTTTTATCAAATGGTTGTACTACAATCAGCCGAGAATCGGGTGTGTTGATATTGGCTGCCTGATTAAGAGGGGTCATTACGCCGTAATAATCAAATTTTACATCTTCGAGCATATCCGGACTGGCCTTACCTGCTCTTATTTTGTGAAAATCGCGTTCGAGGTGAGTAATGGTATTTTCCATTGCCTCGGTTGCTTCATCGATTACAAATTGGCTTTCTTCGGTCATAATTGTTTGTTTTGTTTGCTGCAAAAATAAAACAATGTCGTAATAAAAAATCCTCTCATGAAAAATTTTATCCCGGGATGTTGATAAAATTCCTCAAATCAGATCTGCTGCTCGTTTCATCTTTTTGACCAAATCAATCCTCAGTTTCTGGAGGATTGAGAACATTCATGTTACAGGTGCTATAGCGTGATGATTTACTTTTACTTAACTTACAATTGTTCCAATGTTTTCACCGGCAAGCACTTTTACCAGATTACCTGTTTTATTCATATTGAAAACAAGAATTGGCATTTTGTTTTCCTGACATAATGTGAAGGCTGTCAAATCCATCACCTTCAGTTTCTTTTCTATGGCTTCGCTGAAACTGAGATTTGAAAATTTCCTGGCTTCGGGATCTTTTTCCGGATCAGAAGTGTAAATGCCGTCCACACGAGTTCCTTTAAGTATGATGTCGGCATTCATTTCTATGGCACGCAAAGCTGCTGCTGTGTCTGTTGTGAAAAACGGATTACCGGTACCGCCGCTGATCAGAACAATTTTGCCCTGGTTGAGGTAAGTCTGCACACGCTTGCCGCTTGTTTGCTCAACAATGGGTTCGATTGCCAATCCACCCACAAGTTTGGTTTCCATGCCAATAGATTCGAGTGCTCCCTGCAATGACAGACTGTTTATTACGGTGGCGAGCATTCCCATATAGTCTCCCTGGATTCTGTCAACACCACTGGCTGTTCCTGTCATTCCTCTGAAAATGTTGCCTCCACCAATAACTATTGCTATTTGCACGCCTTTTTCAGCGGCTGATTTCACATCTTGTGCATATTTAGCAAGTATGTCCGGATCAATGCCATACTGTTTGTTTCCCATCAAAGATTCGCCGCTTAGCTTAAGCAGAATTCTTTTGTATTTCATTTTGTTTATGATTAGGTTAAAAAATGCATTATCGTGTAAATGGGCTTATTAATTTTTGTCTGAAAATCAAAGTGAAGATTGAAATCACAAAATAAGAAACTAAAAAATAATTGATAGAGAGAATGAGCGCAAAAAATAGCAGCTGATTTAAATAGGCAATCAAAGGTACAGTGTATAAAAGTATGTTTTTTAAATGATTGAAAAACAAATTAAAAATCAGGGTAATAATGAACATAATAAGAAAAATAAAAAGAAATCCTATTCCCATCTCTTTAAGATCAGCAGGGCTGAGTTCCATGTGGGCGGCAATGGACAGGGTTATGTACAGAAAGACCCAGAATCGCCAGTTATGAAGATTTTCTGTGGTAAACATTGATTTGGTTACTGTCCAAATGCTGTTGAAAACCATGTGGAGATAGGAAGCAATACCTGTTTCAGTTTGATGAATGGCGAAACTGTCCTGTTGTAAAAGGTTTATGAGTTGTTTGCCTCCCGGCATCAGAAAGTTCAGCAGCAGCAAAATGATTACTGAACCAAAGATAATGGGTCCGGCACCGATAAAAAAACTTCCGATGCGGTGATAGACATTCCTTTTGTTGAATGTATGCTCAACCATTCCTAATGTACCATCTTCAGAATTGGGAGTAAAAAGCCTGATCCGGGTAATCTTATGCCCGAAAAGCATACAAAAAACTGCATGCCCCAGTTCATGAACGGGTGCTCCGATCCAGGCAGTAAGAAATATTTCAGCCCGTAATCCCAGCGTTTTGGCAAAAGTGTTTCGGCTGAACCTTGCAAATAGATATAAAAGAAGTCCTAAAATGAACATAAGTCCGAACAATGAAACTGCTATTTCTATGGTAAGTACTGTGTTTTCCCAAATGAACTGAAGAATTTTTTTTACTGTTTCCATGGTGTAGTTCCTTAAAATAAGTAGCCGAGATTAAAATAACCCAGCCATTTTTGATGATAATCAGAACGCATCAGCGTTAAACCAATCGGACCGATAGGTGTTCTCAACCCAAGTGATAGACCATATCCGTTTACAGCTTGATTCTCTGTTAGTAACTTATTGAAATCCTGTGAAAAAAAACCGAGGTTCCATTTTGCTGTGGCAAACAGGTTATTCATGACTTCATACTGCAAATCAATACGTCCGATCAGTACATTTCTTGATCTGATTTGCATAAATTCAAGACCGGTGAAGGTAAAAAGGCCATTTCCGAATTTATCAGTAAGGCCACCTGAGTACATTTCATATTTTGGGATGGTTACTCCAGGCTCACTCCATAAAGCACCAGCACCAAAATCAGGTATGATAGTCAGTTTATTGTTAACAGGAATAGCTTGTAAATAACGACAGGTAACAAAGAGTGCCGGATGAACTTTTTTATCAAGTGTATCTTTTACATTTGTGATCAGTTTAATTTCTCCTTCAAATTTTCGTCCTTTAGCGGGTAAAATTTTTCTGTTAAGGTCATCAACCCTCAGGAAGCCAAAAATATTAAAGTTCCAATCCCGGTAATCGTCAATTGGAACGGATAAAATATCTGATCTCATGCTTGAATATTCCATTTCGATGCCGCAACCAATGTTGGAAAAGTTGTAGATGTTGGACTGTGAATAAATTCTGGTTGTAAAACTTGAAAAAGTGTAGGCAGCAATTTTGTTTTCACCGGCATATATTGGAACATCAAAAGAGAAACCTTTAACAGCAGCACCCAGTCCGGGTTTCCAGCCCCGATCGATCAGATAGTCAAACTCGAAACCTGAATTGTCTCCCAGATCAAGGCTCAGGCTCAATCTGTCATTTGGAGCATTGAAATTCCGAAAGGTAGTATTGACAAATAAAGCAGCTTTAAGGTCGGAGTTGTAGTTGATCCCAACTCTCAATTCTGTACCGGGTTTTTCGCTGATCTGAAGCGTAAACCGATAACCTCCTCTTTGAAGAGGAGTAAGGTAATAATGAATAAAATTGAAGTTTTTTGACGCATATAATTTTTCGATATTCCGGATAATGGTTTTATAATCAGCAGAATCCGGTATTTTGATTTGTAAATGGCTGTTAATAAAAGTAGGAGAAATGTTTTTAACGCCTTCAATTACTACTTCCTGAATAAAGAGTTTTTCGATAGGGCTTGCGGGTTCGTGGATTGCTGGTTTGAAATCATCGTATTGCCTTAGCATGTCGAGCAATTGATAAATTTCGGGAAGAATTTTTCTGGCTGCTTTTTCACCTCGTTTTATTATAGTGTCAGCTGAAGTAAATGATGATATGCTAAAGTCTTCAAGATCAGGTTTAATGTAAATATCAGTCATTGCAAGTCCTTTCTCGTACATTGGCCGACGAAGGAAAGCTGATGACTGATTTAAAATGCGAATAAAGGAGTTAAGCTCTTCTTTGCTGTATAAATTTCCCTGAACATCAATGCCGATGATTACTTCAGCTCCCATGTTCCGCACCTCTTCAGCAGGATAATTATTAACCAGCCCGCCGTCAACAAGCAAATGACCATTGATTTCAACAGGCGAAAAAACAGTGGGTATTGCCATCGTAGCTCTTAACGCTGTGGCAAAAGGACCACTATCAAGTATTACTGATTCTCCGTTTTCGATATTGGCAGCAATGCAAAGAAATGGGATAGGAAATTCACCAAAATTTTTAAATTTACTGGCAGTACTTCCATAGTAAGATAATAAATTAAATACTGATTGACCGGCAATCAGACCGGCAGGTAACTGTATTTTGCGTTCTCTGATGGGAAGCGAAAAGAAGTACTTTTCTTCTTGTTCTTTTTCTTTCATGGTGAGATTTCGTCTTGAAATTTCGTCAGAAAGCAAAACAGGCCAGTTTTGTTGAAGAACAATTTTTTCGAGCGAATCTGGTTGGTATCCAAGAGCAAACAATCCGCCAATAATACCCCCCATGCTTGTTCCTCCGATATAATCAATAGGTACACCAGCTTCGACAAGAACTTTAAGTGCACCAATGTGGGCGAATCCTTTTGCTCCCCCACCACTTAATACAACACCCACCTTAGGTCGTTTGGTTTTAACTTGGGAGAACGCTAAAAAGTTACACGCAATCAGGAACAAAACGAATATGAGACTGATTCGAGCGGAGTTCATCTGAGGTAATATGATTTAGTGTCCAAAAATATGGATTTCTTTTGGATCAGAAGGTGGCAGTGAAATTGTGGGAACAATTTTGATTTTAGCCAAGAAATAAAAATCAATCGTGTATCAAAGCAACAGCTCTTACAGGGCAGCCGTCTCCAGATTTTATTTTGAGAGGAAATGCACTAAAATCAAATTGTTTCCCTGCTAAAAGATTGAGATTGGTCAGGTTTTCAATGATTATCAGACCTTTACCTAAAAGCAATTGATG
>RZYY01000392.1 GCA_009930115.1 Sphingobacteriia bacterium
CCGGCGCCAATGATGCTCCTGATCTTTTTGAGGTATTCCCGTTCCTGTTTCTCGGTGCTGTTGAACATAGGTCGCAAAAGTAGAAAATCTCAGAGATTCTGCGCAACAGAAATGTCATTTCCTGGTTTTATGGTGAAACCACCACGTTCTCCATCCGCCAATATCATTTTTTATTTCATTATTGTGCCCCGTTACCGTTTCCAATATCCCTTCAACATAAGTGTTTTCCAGGGATCTGTCTTTCCTGGAAGCCATATATTCAATCAATACAGGTGCGGCATCAACGGCATCTCTTCCCATCTTTTCCAAAATTTTAAATCCAAGGTTACAGGGTTCAATATCAGCTTCATTCAGACAAAAATGGTTCAGGTTGTAAGTTATTAACTGGATCATTTCCCCGGGTTTGCGTTCAAAATTTTCTAACGTCATGACACTCATTGCACGTCCTCTTTCATATTTGTTTGCGTCGCAAAAGCATCTGTAAAGATAATTTGTGTAATAATCGGCAATTTGCTCTTTGGAAAGCAATGAATCCTGCTTTTCCCATAATCGGGACATGAAATTCTGATTCAGAAACAAGTCTTTCAGCTGCGGAAGCGGTGCAGCAGGCTCGCGACCGGCTCTCCCGAAAGAATCTGCAATATATTTCGTATAGCCGTATTCGGTCTTTTTTGTTACCTGATTTGCTACTGGTTTTTTTTCAGAAACGGTCAATTTGATGGGCGTTTCATCTTCTGTCTTCAATAAAAATGAACCTTGGATATCGTAACCCGTGTAAAAATACCCGAGATTGTAATAAGAAGTCCCCAGTGATCTGATCTTTAAATCAACCAGTAATTGCGTTTCACAGTCTTTGTGCAAGGGTATGATACGGATCCCCCTCTTTTCAAAATAATCTCTCAACAATTCAAACCCTTTTTCTTTGTAGGCTTTTTCCAATTCCGGTGCCTTGGGAAAAGCAACGGAAATTTTCAATCCTATCTCTGTACATACCTTGTTATCCCAGGATGCCACAGGTGTTGGTACAATCCTTACAATAATCGGGGGCTTTTCTTTATGCAAAGCTTTTATATCCTCTATATACACTTTTGCGCTATCGGCATACACCCCTTCGGGAAAGTTTTCAAGATAATATTCGTAGGACGAAATGTCATGATTCGTTTCAACAAGATTCCAGATCTTATTTTCACGTGAACAAGCTGACAATACCATCAGAAACAGTACGGCAACCTGAATGAATTGAATTTGTCTTTTTTTCATAACATCAATTATTATGCGATTACGTAACTATTTCAAAAACAGAATCGTGTAAATTTATAATATATTTCATAGATTTACAAGGAATAACCGATCCCTTAATCTGAAATGATCATGAAAAACAACGCGCGTCTTCT
>RZYY01000393.1 GCA_009930115.1 Sphingobacteriia bacterium
ATACCGCGCCACTGTATTTTCTAAAAATACTTAAACTGCTGTTTATCTGCATGTTGATTTTTTACGTTCCATGAAGTGGCGCGGCAGCTTGAAGATGCCGGGGGCAGGATGTACCGCTTTTAAAAAAATTGTAGTAGATTTCCGGTGTATTATTTTGATTTAATGCTACGAAAATGAAAAAACTGCCGCTTACTGTTCTATTGATCCTGCTTGGGCCGGTTGGGGCTTACATAGGATTCTATTCCCGATTCACCTGCAAGCCTTCGCAGGCCCAATTCTGGATCATCATTGCTTTGGGCATGGCTATTGGTGTTTCCATCACCATTGTTGCGCAAAGGATCAGAGCTAAAAACAACGTTACTGAAAGCTAAAAACTACCGATCGTTACGGTAATAAAACTATAAGTAGCGCATTTACAACTATTTGTAGTAGTTTTTATGATGCCTGGCGGAATGAAGTACAATATCTTTGCCGAGTAAAATAATTTAAATGAAACACTTTTCAGCATGTGACCTGCTGTTCGCGGGCTGCATGGTTTAAACATTTTCTGCCAATAATTTAGGATTCACCGGAGACGCCAACCTGTCTGAATGGCCCCTATCCTTGAAGGTTTTGCAGCAAAAGTACCCCCAGGTCAAATGGGTCATCCCCCACCAGGTGCACTTTACCCTTGTTTTCGTGCCTGGTCACCCCTAAAACTGCCCCACCAGGCGCGTTTTTGGGGTGTTTTCGTACCTGGTGGTTTTAGGCGACCCGATGATAATTTCATAAGACGCTATATATGTGGTACTTGATAAAATGACTCTTCTTTGAAGATTATGACCAGGTGCACTTTACCCCTGTTTTCGTACCTGGTCAGCCCTAAAACTGCCCCACCAGGCGCGTTTTTGGGGTGTTTTCGTACCTGGTGGATTTAGGCGACTATATGATAATTTTGTAAGATGCTATATATGTGGTACTTGACAAAATGACTCTTCCTTGAAGATTATGACCAGGCGCACTTTACCCCTGTTTTCGTACCTGGTCAGCCCTAAAATAGCCCCACCAGGCGCGTTTTTGGGGTGTTTTCGCACCTGGTGCTTGTGGCTGATTCAGAGGTGATTTTGTAAGTGACTCTGAATGTGGTGTTTGGGGAAATGTATGTTTTTTCAAAATGTTGACCAGGCGCACTTTTAGCAGGTTTTCGTACCTGGTCAGCCCCAAAACACCCCCACCAGGCACGTTTTACCCGTATTTTCGTACCTGGTCAGTCCTGAAACAGTCCTGAAACAGTCCTGAAACAGTCCTGAAACTTGCCCACAACATGGAATAAGGTGCCCGAAAGGATAGAATTTTACCTTACGGGACTGACCCGGTACAGACCGGCGCCGTGGAAGGGGATTTCCC
>RZYY01000027.1 GCA_009930115.1 Sphingobacteriia bacterium
ACTTATAACATCGGAACAAAAATTTTCAGTATCACTGTGATCAAAGCCATAATAGCAATGCTTCTTATTCTTTTTGCATTTTTTGAGATCAGCAAAAAATTGTCCGAAATTACTATAGGTTCTCATTTTCTGCCACTGGGTGGAATGTTGTCAGGTTTTTTTGGCGGATTATCGGGGCATCAGGGAGCTTTGCGATCAGTATTTCTGTTACGTGCCGGACTGGGTAAAGAGGGTTATATTGCTACGGGTATCGCTGCTGCGGTTTTGATTGATATTTCGCGTCTTACAGTTTATGGAAACACGTTTTTTTCAGGGCATTTTCTTACACTGGTTGGTGATGATTCGTACATTTTAATGCTGATAGCGATAGTTTCAGCTTTTGCAGGGTCATTTCTTGGCCGAAAGACATTAAAAAAAATAGAGTTACCCACAATCCACCTGATTGTATCTGTTATGATCTTTATAATCGCACTGCTGATTGGAAGTGGGATTATCTGACGAATTCATTTCACAGCAGATTAAAGCGGAAAAATATACCTGAAAGTAATGCCAAAATAATCTCCGGTTGGTTCTATCGTCAGGTCGTTAATATTAATATCTCCGTGGGTGTAAAGAATACGGGTATAGTAAAGGGTCGAAAACAACCTGTAAACGGGGCCGATGTAAAAACCACCATTTTTTTCAGTACGGTATTCAATGCCAAATCCTCCTCTGAAAACTGGCATAACCCAATAATTTCTTACCGATATTTGCGAAAAATCATACAAATAAGTGGTGCTGCCCGGCGAAGTTTCTTCGAAAACCCTTGATTGGAATTCAACGGGAAGAAACTGAAAAGAGAATCCAAGTGATTGATCCATGTAAAGTTTCTCCCCAAGGCGGATGAAGTAGTTAAATGTCAATGGAATTTCAAAGTTATCGGCCGTAAATTCAAGATCAACTTCAAAATCTTCTTCTGTGGCTCTTATACGATAATCCCTGATAAGGTGATTTATTCCGGTTTCAATAGCCATACGTCTATTCAGCCTGAACGAAACATGTGCTCCGTAGGCATAACCTGGTTTTGGATCGGTCGAAAACTGAACGCCCGGACGGAATGAACTGACGTTGGAAGACCGGATCAGGCCGCTGGGAACTAGTGGCTCAAACTGAAGTCCAAAGGTTACTTTCCGTTCCTGGGCACCAAGTCCGGGTGAAAAGACCAGGAAAATGAAAAAGGAAAAAAGAATGTGGTATTTACGCATCAATAAATGAACAAGTCAGATTCGGTAAGTTTAATTACCGGACCAAATCGGGTTTCAATTTCTTTGAAATCCACCTGGTCACGATGTCCGAGTATAACGTAGGTTTTTGGTTTTTCTTTTACGTAATCTTTATTGAAAGTCTCCACATCTTTTAGGGTCATGCCGGGAATGTTTTCATAGAGTATTTTTCGCATATCGGATTCATAACCCATTTTTTTGTCATTCAAATAAGAAAAAATTATACCTGATTTGGTAATTCGTTGTGTACGAATGTCGGTAATAATTTGATCTTTAGCAAGTTTAAAAGCATTTTCGGAAAGTGGAATATTTTTAAACAGCTCATTAAAAGCTTCAAATGCGTCTATCACTTTGTCGTTTTGAGTGGCAATAAAACTGGTATTCATGAAAAAACCATCAGGTGTTGAGGGTTGGCGATAGGCCGATGAGGACGAATAGGCCAGCCCGCGTTTTTCTCTCATTTCCTGAAAAACAATGGCATTCATTCCCCCACCAAAATAAGTGTTATACATGTTTACCAGTGGGATGATCTCTTTGTCAAAGGGTATGCCTTTTGAAATAGTTTGCAGATAGGACTGGTTGGCTTCATAATGTGCAAAATAGACCTTTTCTTTTTCGGTTTCTTTAGGAACAAATCTGTTGGCTTGTTCGACGGTGGCCAGTGTTTTGGGTACTTTATGATGAATTTCGGTAAGGTTTACCAGTTCTTTTAAAGTTTGCGGGCCATAGAAAACAATGGTATGCTCAACTCTCCATAATTGCTGAAGCGTGGCAATAAGCTTATCCACAGTAAGCATTTCCAGTTCTTCATTGGAAAGGGTATTGGTAGAGGGGTTTTCCGGTCCGTATGTTGCATAGTTGACAAGAGCCTGAAAGTTGGAACGCTGATTTGCTTTACTGTCAAGACGCGATTTTTTCACGTTTTGAATGTATGCCTCAAGGTCTTTTTTATTGCCGCGTGCATTCATTAGCAGATCTTCAAAAAGGATGAGGGCACTCTTCAGATTTTCGCTTAAACCGCTAAGGGTGATTCTTGTTTCTTCATCATTTACTCTAATGCTGAAGTTGCAGGCCAGTTTGTAAAACTCGTTGCTGATGTCTTCTGAAGACATTTTTTTGGTTCCCAAAAAATCGATGAATGTAGAGGCAAACGGGAGGTTTTTGTCGTGATAACTACCCATCGGAAAGGTATAGGTAAGGCTGAATGTTGGATTTTCGGTATTTTCGATGTAAAGAATATCGATGCCGTTGGATAATTTTTGCCGTTGAAAATCTTTGCTGTAATCAAGGAAGACAGGTTCGAGAGGATTGACTTCAGTGGCTTTTATCTTTTTAAGCATTTCTGATTCAGCATCTCTGTTCATGAAAATAGGGGTAATGGGTGGTTTTTCTACTTTGGCAATTTCGCCGGGTTGACCCTGACGTTTATAGACTACCACATAATTATTGTCTCCAAGATGATCGTTGGCAAATTTGATCACATCTTCCTTTGAAATCTTACTCAGTGTGTTAACATAATCCACAGTTTGTTCCCATGGTTTTTTGTTTAAAAAACTGTTCATCATCAGGTAAGCTCTGCTGCGTGCTGATTCAGTTCTTCTCATTTCCTGCAGTTTGAGGTTATTTATGGAAGCATCCATAAGCCAGTCAGGAAAATCGCCTTTTTTGAGTTTTTCCACTTCGGCGAGCAGCAGGTCTTTAACCTCTTCAAGTGATTGCCCTGCTTTGTTACGCCCATAGAGTGTCAGTGCTGAGTAGTCGGTAAGACTTCTCAACCATGCATTTGCATCCAGAGTGGCCATTTGCTTGTTTAGATTGAGGTCAATCAGACCGGATTTTCCATTGTATAAAATCATGCTTATCATATCAAGGTATGGTATCTGATCGGAAGCTGATCCCTCAAATCGCCATGCAATTTGCACTGATTCTGCTTCGAGACCGACAACTTCTTTTACCACGGGACTGGTGATTGGTAATTCAGGTTTGTATAAAAGCTCCGGAAATTTGCCAGGTTTAAGCTGACCAAAATATTTATCCACAATTTCGATGGTTTTGTCTGGGTCAAAATCCCCTGCCATAACCACCGCCATGTTGTTTGGTACGTAAAAAGTATCAAAAAACCTGCGTATGTTTTTCATTGAGGGGTTTTTCAGATGTTCGGCTTCACCCAGTGTGGTTTGTTTCCCGTATGGATGGTTGGGAAATAGTCCCTGCATCATGGCTTCAGAAGCTTTGCGCCCGTCATTGGTAAGCGACATGTTTTTTTCTTCATAAACAGTTTCCAGCTCGGTGTGAAAAAGTCTCAACACCGGATGGCTGAATCGATCGGCCTGTATTTTTGCCCAATTTTCGATCTGGTTGGAGGGAATATTTTCTATGTAAATGGTGTAATCATTGGATGTGCCGGCATTGGTTCCCTGTGACCCGATTGCAGTCATCAGTTTGTCATACTCGTTCGGAATAGCCAGAGTAGAGGCAACATAGGAAATACTGTCAATTTGTTTGTAAATTTCACTTCTTTTTTCCAAATCGGTTTCCTGGCGATAAACTTCAAAAAGTTCTTCAATTTCCTGAATGAGCAATTTTTCTTTTTCCCAGTCAGTAGTGCCAAAATTTGGTGTTCCTTTGAACATCATATGTTCAAAATAGTGAGCTAGTCCGGTTGTTTCGGAAGGGTCGTTTTTACTTCCTACCCTGACAGCTATAAAAGTCTGGATTCTTGGCTCTTCAGGATAAATGGAAAAGTACACTTTTAATCCGTTGTCAAGGGTGTAAATTCTTGCATCGAATGGATCGCCTTTAACTGATTCGTAAGTGTAGGTTTTTTGACCTTGCACATTGCCCTGCACTATAAAGAGAAGTGCAGCAAACAGAAAGAACGGAGTTAATTTTTTAGTGGGCATAACAAATGTTTTTTATTAAGGATTATGAAACAATCATCATTAAGTACATTGAAAATGGTTGTTTGGAGGGTTTTTGTAGCCTCACCAGGACTCGAACCTGGATTTAAAGTTTAGGAAACTTCCGTTCTATCCCTTGAACTATGAGGCCAGATTTCTAAAAATTGGAAGATTTCTTCCAAAAATGGGATTTTTCCCGTACAATTCATGTTTTTTGACTTTGCAAAAATGCGAATTTTTGTACAAATGAGCATCATTGACAGCTTGAATTTTTAATAATAAATAAAAGTTTGAAATCTTTTGGTCTAAAATTGCAGTTGTTTAAGAAAAAGTATCATTTTTGTATGTAAAAAACATTTTATCATTATTGATTTTCTGATAATTTAGATGACCACCGAATACATTCCCAAAATACTAATTATCGACGACCTTGAGGTGAATCTGATTACCCTCGAGGGAAATCTCCGGAAACTCAAAGCCGAAATTTTCAAAGCACAAAGTGGCAATGAAGCCCTGATACGTATCAAGCAACACGATTTTGCGCTTATCATTATCGATATTCAAATGCCGGGAATGAACGGTTATGAGGTAGCCGAGCAAATCAGGCAGGGACGTCGGAATCAGTTTACCCCGATTATCTTTCTCACCGCTGTTTATTTTGATCAGCTGAGTGTTTACAAAGGATACCAGACCGGAGCAGTGGATTATATCACCAAACCTTTCAACTTCGATATTCTCATAAGTAAAGTACGCGTATTTCTCGATTTGGACCGTATCAGGCATGAATTGGTTGAATCCAGAAAACAATTTGTGGATGTTGTTCAGGATCAAACTGATATGATATGTCGTACCTATTCAGATATGACCATCAGTTTTGCAAATAATTCAATGCTAACTGCATTAAACACTGAACTGGAGACTATTGTTGGTGTTTCCATTTTTTCCTGGGTATCTGATGATGATCAGAAAAAAATCAATAATGCACTCACCATTTTAAATCCCACCAGCCCATTAACGGAGATATGTCACACACTGGTCACTTCCCCTACACATCAGTTGTCTGTTTCTTCTTTTATTCGTGCATTATTTAATGAAGAATATGAACTGTCGGGTTACCAATGGGTTATTCGCGATATTACCGACGAAATTTTTACCAGGGAACAGCTGTTGAAAGCCAAGCAAAAAGCGGAAGAAGCTACAAAATCAAAATCAAGGTTTTTAGCCAACATGAGCCACGAAGCCCGCAATCCGTTGAATTCAATTCTTGGGATGATAGACCTCTTGTCGGAATCTGATCTGAGTGCCGAACAGCGTGAAAGTCTTAATGTCATGCAGTATTCGGCAAAGAAACTTCATCAGCTTCTTAATGATATCCTGGACTTATCAAGAATTGAAGCCAATCGGATAAAACTTGAGATTACTGCATTTAATCTTTTTGATGAGCTTCAGACTTTGGTTAAGTCATATGAGTCTCAGGTTTATCTTAAACAAAACAAGCTTAAGCTAACTATAAATCAGGGGGTGCCAAAAAAAGTTAAAAGTGATCCGCTACGCTTGAGTCAGATCATCAGCAACCTTATCAGTAATGCCAACAAGTTTACCAACAAAGGAAATATCGAACTGATTGTTGCTCCTTTGAATGTTTCCGGCAAAAAAGCAGATTTGAAGTTTGAAGTTAAAGATACAGGAATTGGCATAACTCAGGATAATATCAATATTTTTGAAGACTATGAACAAGGCGATAATTCCATTACCAGAACTGATGGAGGCAGCGGACTGGGATTATCCATTTCAAAAAGTTTGTGTGAACTTCTTGGTGGTTCTTTAGAATACAGCAGTCATCCGGAAACTGGGACGAGTTTTTGGTTTGTCCTCAACCTTGAGTTCGAGGATAAAGTCACAAATGATAAATTTAAAAATTTAAATTTCCTTGTGGTTGATGATAATTTACTGAATCAGAAAGTTGTCGGCTCAATTTTGCTCAAACAGGGAATTACATTTGATGTGGCCGACAACGGAATTGTAGCTTTTGAAAAAGCCAGCCTGAAGCAATATGATGTTATTCTGATGGATATTCAAATGCCGGAAATGGATGGTTATGATGCGACAAGACTGATCAGGATGCGGGAAAACGAAAATAATGTGCTAAAACCATCATTGATAATTGCCCTGACCGCCAATGCTACCGTTGAGGACAGAAAAAAATGTCTGGACCTCGGGATGGATGATTATCTGACCAAGCCTTTCAATTATTCTGACCTTGAGCCTATTGTTGAAAAACTTCTGAAATAGCCGGTAAGGTTTTTTTCAGCATTCCATGAACAGCAATGGAAATTCCCGCGTTAATTCAAGCAAATCTGGAAAAAGTCTGTTATTATGACTAAAGGAAAAGAAACAAAACCCCACATAGGAATTTTAGGACGGCGAAATAGTGGAAAAAGCTCACTTATCAATGCAATGGCCAGACAGGAAATTGCCATCGTTTCCAATACTCCCGGAACTACTACTGACCCGGTAAAAAAGTCCATAGAAATACCCGGACTTGGTCCTTCGGTTTTGATCGATACCGCCGGAATCGATGATACAGGTGAGCTGGGGCAGAAACGTATTGCCAAAACACATTCGGCATTAAAAACCATTGACCTGGCAATTCTGGTCATTTCCGAAAATCAATTTGGTGATGATGAAATAAAAATCATTGAAGAACTTAATGATTTTGGAATCCCATTTTTCATTTTACATAATAAACAAGACTTCCAACCCTTAAATAAGGAGCTGGCTGAATACCTGATTGCGACTTACCATACTGATGTGGTTGAATTTAGTGCCAGATACCCCGCTGATCCTGATCGCCTGGCACTGATTATGAAAAAATTAATGCCTGTTACAGCCTATACGTTTAATACTATGCTTGGGGGATTGATTAAACAGGGTGATCCGGTGCTGCTTGTTACACCCATAGATACCGAAGCTCCTGAGGGAAGAATGATCCTTCCTCAGGTACAGGCAATTAGGGATATTCTTGACAATCATGCTGTTGCTATTGTACTTAAAGAAAGTGAACTGGAAGTATTTCTTGGAATGATGCAGCCTAAACCCGTTCTGGTTATTACAGACAGTCAAATGTTCGGAAGAGTAAGTAAAATTGTGCCGGAATCCATTCCCCTGACTGGATTTAGCATTATGCTTGCCCGATATAAAGGTGATTTCGATAATTATCTCAAAGGAACTCCCCATCTGTCGAAACTCAAAGACGGGGATAAAATACTCATTCTTGAATCTTGTACGCATCATGTTACCTGTGATGATATCGGGAGATATAAAATACCACGATGGGTTTCGGAATTTAGTGGTAAAAAACTGGATTTTACCATTGTTTCAGGATTAAGTGATTTGCCTCACGATATTAAAGATTATGCTATGGTAATTCAGTGCGGCGGATGCATGATTACAAACAGACAGATAATCAATCGGCTGAAGGCTGCTGTAGATGCCGGAATACCAGTTACCAACTATGGAATGGTCATCGCATGGACGCATGGTATTTATAACCGTGCTATTGCTCCCTTCCTAAATTCAGAAGTGAAAATGTAAGTGAAAATTATTCGTCTTTTGTGTCCTGAATCTGCAATATATTGGACTATAGCATTTTAATCACCCGCTGACAGAAAGTTCCGGAGTTTATTTAACTGATAACCCGCATTAACCGATAGCTGACGATGATGTATCCAAAGATCAAAAGATTGTTTTATTAACAGCCCGAGTTGTTCGTTCGACAGATTTTCAGTTTTAAAATAATGCAACAGGGCAAGAGTCAACATCCAGTCTGAAATATCCTCAAACAGCTCTTTACTGAAATATTTGATCCCTTCAAATTCATTTACACCGATAAGTTCCTGAACAAACTCATCTTCAATCAGGCGCAAAGCTATGGTGGTTTTGTTTTTTAACAAGGTTTTTAATGCTTCAGGGTCAGTGTTTTGCGGGGACATATGAGCAATCGGTTCAAAATTGTAAATCTCATGTCCGTAGGTTACCAGGTTATTTACCAGATTTAAATTTCTGATAACTTCATTATGCCCTGCACCGGTCATTTTGAAAACATTCTGCAAAGGCAATTCCAGGGCGAACTGTCCTATAAATTCATCCGGATCAACATCTCCCGGTGAAAAGGTTCTGATGTTTCTGAGGATAAAATAAGCATAAAGTATGTGAAGGTTTTCAACATAATTTTTGCTGCTGTCGATAGTCAATGTTTGAAGCAGTGGTGTGAAAACAGATTTTGAAGTAATTTTCAGAAGTTCTTTTTCATTGGCAGTGAAATAGTTGTAAAACTTTTCAAGGGACTGAATATCCGAAAGGAAATTTTCAGTGGGTAAAAGATGGTGAAGAACAACATCAAATTCGGATTCTACCTTAGTAATGAACTGATTGAACGCTGCGGCAAATTTTTCAGTATCAATTTTTGTCTGCTTATTTGACTTGAAATAGAATACAAAATGAGTGAGTTCATCAATTAATGTATTTGTAAAAAGACCTTCAAAAGCCTGATGAACAGGTTGTAACCGTAATGCAATCACAGCTTTTCGGATATCAGGAACTCCTTTGCCCTCAAGATGTCGATGCAGGCGGCTGAAATCACCTTTTTCATCAGCTAATTCAGTAAAGTCCCAGAAAAGACGGTATTCAAAACCATTGAGATTCCATTGAAATCCATTTTCCATGATTTCAGAACCACTCCGCAGGTACTCCAGGTTTGATATATGTTCACGAAAAATATAATAAACTCCTTTGTCCGTTTTCAGATTTAAAGCACGGGCAACATTGACCGTGAGGAGTTTCTTTCCTTCTGTTGTTAAAGTCAGTTTTGGAGCAGAAGTGAGGATGCCTCCAAATGCCTGTTCGTATTTATTATTGAAAAATACCATTACCCGCTGATCGTGGTAACGGTTGGTGTAGGCGAAAACATTTTCGTTGATGTTTCCATATCCATCGGTGTAATCAAAAATATTGAAAGATTCTACTTCGCTGAAGAGGTAGCGTTTTCCGGTAAGAGGGAAAATTTCCCGTTCATGTTTTTCAACAAACCACTGTTGGGGTATTTCATTGTAATAGGCACGTTGATATTCCATTCCGTATTTTTCTGAAAAACCTTCGATTTGCCCGTGAGCAAACATGGGCAGGCCGGGCAGGGTATTCATCAGGACACATACCCCAAAATATTTATCTCCTGTTCCAAACTGACGTATGGCTGTTTCTTCATCAGGATTACTCATGAAATTTACATAGCGTTTGAGTATTTCCGGTTCAAATTCCAGTGTGTTGGTTATCAGGTCACGATATTTGGCATTTTCTTCATTTTTCAGCATGTGCATAAAAGCCGAATTGTAAACACGATGCATGCCAAGAGTTCTGACAAAATATCCTTCCATGAACCAGAAAGCTTCAGCAAGCAGGAGTGTTTCGGGCATATTTTCATTAATCCGGTCAACAACTTCCCGCCAGAATTCCACAGGAAAAAGATCATCGAAAGCTTCCTTGGTCATTGCATAATCTGCTCTGGAAGGTATATCGCCTCCTGAACCCGGTTGTGGATACCAAAGCCTTGAAAAATGTTTTTTAGCCAGCGTCATCGCTGCATCAAAGCGGATTATCGAAAACTTTTGTGCAACATCAAAAATTTTCTGAATTACTGCTTCACGCACTTCCTTTTTTATCATATCAAGCTGTGCAGTGTCATTCCAGGGCATCGAAGTGCCGTCATTACCATGATAAATATATCTGACCTGTCCGTTGCGTTTGTTTGTCCATTTGAAAACTACAGCAGCATCTGTTCTGGAATAATAGCCGTCTTCGAGTTTAATTTCGAAATCATTATGCGATGAAAGATTTTCACCGGTGAAACGATATCCGGGGAAAGGGGAAGTGTCTGACTGAATGAAATAATCAGGGTGTTCTATTGTCCATTTTGAATAAATTCCTGTATGATTTGGAACCATATCGCTGGCAAGTCTTAATCCGCGCAATCCGGCACGTTGATTCAGATGTTGAAAGGCTTTTTCACCACCAAGGTCTTGGGCAATTTCGTAATCATAGAGTGAATATGCCGATGATACTGCATCGATATTTCCCATGATATGCTTGATTCGTCTGGATGCTTCGCTTCGTTCCCAGATGCCAATCAGCCAAAGACCGGTAAAGTTCCATTTAACAAGCTGATCCAGTTCTTCATCAGGAATTTGATCGAGGGTTCGGATTTCTCGCCTGTATTTTTTTGACAACTGATCCAGCCAGACATAAGTATTTTTTGCAAGAAGTACCACTCGGGGCATCCAGTGAATGTCGCTGGTAAATTGCTCAGGTTCTTCGTAGTCTCCGGTTGATTCTTTGATGAATAAGTATCCTGATTTACCAATGCTAAAACCAGAATCACCGGTTCCTTTGTAAATGGGAGCTATGGCCGGAGGAGGTCCGCCGGCAGTGCCAAAAGTAACGTCTTCGCTCAGAAGGTCCTTGCTTTTAAGCAATTGAATAATTATATTTTCGGGCAGAAAATCTTTCCAGTAGTTTAGAATATAATCCAGTTGCGCACTCAGATCATCGGGATGATATTTTACCGGACTTTTGAGAAGAGTAAAAATGTCTGTCTTTTCAGGTCCATAAGGAGGTTCAAGAAGGAAAAATGCGTCCAGTATTTGAATTACTTCCTGGAATAATTGGACATCCGCCAGATAATCTTCATCAAATAGTTCTTTCAGTTTTTTATTGCCCGGATTGAAGTTGGCAAACCACAGCATAATCAGCTCCTCAATGGAAATCAGCCGGTTTGGTCTGCCGTTGGTGTTTTGTTTAAGATAATCTTCTGATGATAACGTTTGAGCGTAAACGTTAGCAGGAGGGAAGCTGGTTGTAAAGTCAAGTAACAATTTGTTGAGCTTCTGCTCGCCAGGCGTCTTGATCAGATGCTTCTCAGCTTTAACGAAAACATCAGGATTTACCTGACTTTCGTACTGGCGGAGCAAAATGTGGTAAATCTCTTCGATAAATCCGGCTGCATTTACTTCTCCGGGATAAACATGCAGCTGAGGAGTGCGCATTTGATTGATTTTGTAAACAAAAAGCCTAACTGCATGAAAATTGGCAAAGATAACACGGCCATTGGTTGAGAAAAACGGACTGTCAAGCCCGTACTTTTTCCTGATTAGATGATATACGTGAAACTCAAACATGTTTTTTAATAATTAATGTTTCAAAAAATACCCTGAAAATAATTACAAATTTAATTATTTTGATGTTTCACGACAACTCTTCCTGTGAGTTTCCCCTTTAGAATCAGGTCAATTTTTTCATCTAATGTTTCAAGGTCAACAATTTTGTACAACGATTCCGGAAATAAAATTTTCCAGTCAGTTGCGAGCATTTGCCAGATATGCCGGCGATGATTCATCGGGCAGTTTTGTGAGTCGATACCGATTAATGAGATACCTCTGAGGATGAAAGGAAAAACGTTTATGTTAAGACTGGCTGAAAGAGCATTACCACAGGAAGTCACTATTCCAAGGGGTTGTGAGGATTTCACGGCATTAGCTAAAATGTCTCCTCCGACGGTGTCTATTACTGCACTCCAGCGTGGTTTAAGCAGTGGGCGATCATTACCGGCAAGCAGCTCTTCACGTGAAATAATTGTTCTTGCACCCAGCAATTTCAACAATTGTTCTGCTTCAGTCTTTCCGGTACCGGCAGCAACTGAATATCCTAACCGGGATAAAATGGCTACGGCAATTGTAGCAAGACCGCCTGATGCGCCTGTAACAAGTACTTCACCTTTTTCCGGACTTATATTTTTCAGGATGTGAAATACAGCCATTCCTGCAGTGAATCCGGCAGTTCCGATTATCATGCTTTCTTTCAGAGTCAATCCTGCTGGTAATTTCAAAGCCCATGCTGACGGGACCCGGATATAACTTCCAAAACCACCGCTGGTGTTCATTCCCAGATCGTAGCTGGTGACAATAACCCGGTCTCCTTTTTGGAATTGATTGCAGGAAGATTCCTCGATCACACCTGCAGCATCAATACCTGGAACATGAGGGTAGTTTTTTGTAACGCCTTTATTGCCTGTAGCTGAAAGGGCATCTTTGTAGTTTAAAGATGAATATTCTACCCTGATTAACAATTCTCCGGGGGGCAGACCGGCAATGGGCAGTTCTTTGATTGAACGTTTAAAAATTTCATTTTCAGATTGTTCAGCTACTAATGCCCTGAAAAATTTGGCTTTCATAGGTTTATTATTTGATTGTTTAACCCAAATACATTAACCATGCAGAATATTCTTATCATCCAGGTTAATTTCAGGTTTAGAAATCTAAAGCCGGAAAGTAGTAAAGGATCAATCTGTTCAGCTCCGGTCTATTTTCCTGAAAAATTCATGCTTTGTATTTCCAAACCCTCAATTCCGGTGAGTGCTCTTTCGAAATAATTAATCTGTTCCTGATCGCCGAAAAGCTCAAGTAGTATAATTCCGGGTGCTGCATTTTCCTGGTTAAGACCAATCCTTGTTCTGATCACATTTCCATACTTTGTCAGCACATTCTGCAATTTTGCTTTATCCTTTATTTTACTGCTTACGTATAATCCTAAAATTTTAATTTCATTCATTTCCGTTCATTTTCAGATTTCGAACAACATATTTTGTACTTCTATGCCTTCAACAGCTTTCAAATCCTTATCGAAAGCGATCCATTGATCAGAAGTGCCATTCAGGGTAAGAAGTATAATTCCCGTCCGGCTGCATTTCTCGTCAGATAATTCATGAAATCCAAGTCTTGATTGGATGATATGGTTGTGAGCAGATAAAAGGGTCTGCATTTTTCCGGCTTCTTTAATTCTGTCCCGGATAAGTATCCCGATGATTCTTATTTGTTTCATGTGTTTTCCTTAAAAATATAGATCTCTTTCTCCATTTTTAATGCGTTCGATACGTTGACGGACTTCATTAATCTGGTTTTCATTATGAATTTCCGACATGTTGTTTTCAATCACTTTCCATCCTTTGGCTGCTATTTCGGGTTTGGCATAATCTACAAGGTATTCTGCCAGTGTGAGGATAGCGTTTGGAGTACAAAACCTTTTAATGAATCCTGGAACTGAAAACTCCATAAAGTGCTCACCTGTGCGGCCAAGCCGGTAGCAGGCGGTACAGAAAGACGGGAGATAGCCTTTGTCAAGCAGTTCATCAATGACTTCACCGAGTGAGCGGGCATCGTTCACCCTGAACTGTTCCTTGTTGAGATTTTGTTCTTCATTCAGTGATTGAGAATAGCTGCCAATTTCGAGTTTGGTTCCTCCATCAATTTGTGAAACGCCGTATTGCATCACCTCGGTACGTACTTCAGGCGCTTCACGGGCTGTCAGGATCATGCCTGTATAAGGAACAGCGAGTCTGAGAATGGCTACAAGTTTAACAAAATCTTCATCGTTTACCTGATATTTCGGGTCAATGTCCAACTCTGCAGCATCTTTGATTCTGGGGAAGGAAATGGTATGCGGCCCAACATTATAAACGGCTTCGAGGTGATTGGTGTGTCTGATAAGTCCCATTACTTCGAAGCGCCAGTGGTAAAGTCCAAAAAGTGCACCGATGCCGACATCATCCAGCCCGGCTTCCTGTGCCCTGTCCAGAGAGGTAAGCCTGAAGTTGTAATCTCGTTTTGGCCCGCTGGGATGATAAAATTCATAGGCTTCGGGATGATAGGTTTCCTGAAAAACCTGGAAGGTGCCGATGCCTGCATCTTTTACCGTTCTGAAGCCTTCAATTTCAAGCGGTGCAGCGTTGATGTTTACCCTTCTGATTTCTCCATTTCCTTTTTTTACTTTATAAACCAGCCTTACGGTGTGCGCAATAAAATCGGCATTATACATCGGATGTTCTCCATAAACGAGAATTAGTCTTTTCTGTCCGTTGTCTTCGAGTGCTTCGGTTTCGCGAACGATTTCTTCATCGGTAAGTTTACGACGCACAGCAAATTTGTTGGAAATTCTGAAACCACAATATTTACAATTGTTTACACAATGATTTCCAATGTAAAGCGGAGCGAAAAGTACTATACGATTGCCATAAACTTTTCGCTTCAGCTCGCGTGCACCGTTTTTTATTTCTTCGATTAATTCGGGGTCTTCAGCATTGAGTAAAACTGCTGTTTCTTCGAGATTAAGCCTTTGTTTGTCAAGTGATTTTGCAATCACATCCCTTACCCGTTGCTTGTCGGGTTTTGTGTTGTTCAGGATACCCCAGATTTCATCAGGGTCAATGAACGGCTCCATTCGCCTGTCAGCAATGGAGTACTTTTCAGGGTTAAATTTCATATATCGTTGATTTTGAAGTAAATATTATGTTTAAGTTTTATGCTCAATAAGTTATGATAAGATTGGTTTAGTTTTTTGCAAAATTAGTATTTATGGATAGTCTATTTCAATTTTTAATCCATCATAGGCTGGTCTGATGAATGGGGGGAGTTTCTTTTCCAATTCCGCGTGTGTTCCGATAAAATGGCTCATGTGTGTCAGAAAAGCTCTCTCCGGGTTCAGTGAAGTAAGAATTTCGACAGCTTCGGATACCGAAAAATGAGAGGAATGTTTTGAATTTCTCAGTGCATTGAGTACAATAACTTTT
Organism: Sphingobacteriia bacterium; assembly: GCA_009930115.1. Classification (GTDB taxonomy): domain Bacteria; phylum Bacteroidota; class Bacteroidia; order Bacteroidales; family 4484-276; genus RZYY01. The sequence continues at coordinate 14,835 of RZYY01000027.1, forward strand.
GAACCTTTTGCTTTCTCAAGCTCTTTAGCTTCAATGAAACTGGCATCAGTGATATAAGTCAGGTCAGCTATCCGGAAACCCGTTACCTGAATTTGTCCATGCAGAGCTTTAATAGGAGTAAAAGTAAAACCATTTACTGTAAAAGGTTGTTCATCAATTTCATGGATATTTACCTGCGGTGCTCCAAAATAGCGTTGTTCGGTAAAAATGTAAGGAAATTCTGTCTGGATCATTTCCATGGTTTTGGCCGTTCCGTAAAGATCAATGCGTTTGTTGAGGACATAGTTAAAAGCCCTGACATCATCAAGACCGGCTATATGATCGCGGTGTTCGTGGGTGTAGAGAATGGCTGAAAGGTTCATCACCTTTTCCCTTAGCATCTGAGATCTGAAATCGGGGCCGCTGTCGAACACAAAAACTTCATTATCAATTTCGAGCATAGCTGAAGTCCGATAGCGTTTATCACGCTTATCGGTTGAAGTGCAGACTTTGCAATCGCAGGTTATCACGGGCACTCCTATGGATGTCCCGGTTCCAAGAAAAGTCAGCAGCATTTTGTTTTTTGGTATGCTCATGTGGCTTGTGATTAGTAGATGAGATCCTCAATGATTTTTTTATCTTGCAGAAGCTGCTGTCTTAGTATTTTGCTGTCATGAACGGTGATCTGGTTTCTTATTTCTTTGTGCACAAATACTTTTCCGTTCATTTTATGATAGTTTTTGCCATCAGTTTGAAAGAAATATACTTCGACAGCCTGTTTCAGTTCAGGATGGCGAAAAGAACCATGATAGTTGTTAAGCAGCATGCCTTTTTGGTAATCTCCATCAATAGCGGCACTGATGGCATAAATTCCGTCAGGAGGTATCAGTTTGCTGTCTTCTTCAATGGTAAGTCCAAAGGTTTTAAATCCGGCATTGCGGTATAAATGACTCCCTTCGGAAAAATGGGTATTAATAAAATAAATATGATCGAGATAAGCATTAGCGTGCATTATTTTGCCCTGCTTCAACGATTTACGGATTTTGGATGAACCCACGGTTTCTTTTTCCAATTCCTGCGGAGGTATCTCAACAACCTGAAAACCCAGTTCTTTTCCCATTTCGATCAGTTTGTCATAATTGCCTTCCTTGTTATGGCCAAAATAGTGATTGAAACCCACGACAATAATTTTTGCCCCAAGCTTACCTACAAGGATATTCCTGACAAAATCTTCAGCTTTGGTTTGAGCAAATTCTTTGGTAAATGTGATGATAATCAGGTTGTCGAGTCCGGTTTTTTCGAGCAGTTCGATTTTTTCTTTTTGCGAATTAATCATTTCAAGTTCTTTACCGGCAGTATCGGGGTAAAGCACTTTTCGTACATGCGGGTAAAAGGTAATCAGCGTGGATTCCCCGTTGTTTTCTCTGGCCAGTTGATTCAACCGGTTGATGAGCGCCTGATGGCCGATATGCACACCGTCGAAAGACCCGGTTGTTACTACGCAATTGCGAATGTTCGGAATTTGATCTATGTCTCTGAAAATTCTCAAAATTCAATCATTAAAGAAAAATGTACTTAAGAAGGAAGTTGAATTATAAATTTTGATCCCCGGCCGGGTATGCTCTCCACGATTATTTCTCCTTTGTTCAGCTCAATTATCTTTTTAACAATCGACAGTCCAAGCCCACTTCCAGAGATATGGCGGGTCTTATCATTTTTTATTCTGACAAAATCCCTGAACAAATCATTCATATCTTCCGATTCTATTCCAATTCCCGTATCTTCAACACTAATCACTGTTTTACCCTGCGTTTCCTCGAGGAGGATGTTTACTTTCCCTTCGGGCTTATTGTATTTTATTGCATTGGAAATCAAATTATTGAAAACAATTTCAAATTCCTCCGGATCGAGAAATCTGATTACTGTTTCAGGAGCTGACAGCGATATTTCCACTTCTTTCTGAATAGCAAAGGGCATATTAGTGTCAATGGAGCTGCGGATGATATCGGTTAGGTTGATGTTTTGCATTTTCTGACTTGGTTTACCGGATTCAATTTTTGTCAGGTCAAGCAGGTCAAGAATGAGATTTCTCATACTTTGCAATCTTTTTATCGAACGTTCCACCACTTCATTGTAGTCATCAATTGCATTTCCCAGCTGGCGCTCTTTAATCATATTCAAATAACCTTCAACGGCATTTAAAGGTGCTTTTAACTCATGAGAAAGTACTGACAGGAACTGAAACCTGACTTGTTTACCTTCATCTTTCATACGACGTGCCATTCGTTTAAGGAAAATTTGTTTTGTGATATTTTCCAGTGAGGATTTAAGTTCCTGTGGTGTAAAAGGTTTTGGAATGAAGTCAATAGCGCCGTCGTGTGTGGCTTTAACTGCAAGTTCGAGTGATGCATAAGAAGTAATCATCACCACGATGATTTCATAATTATTGTTTCGAATATATTCCAGCACTTCTACTCCCTGCATACCTGGCAGTTTGTTGTCAAGCAGGGCAATGTCGGGCATGTCTTTTTCGATAAGTTCGATGGCTTCTTCTCCGCTAGCGGCTTCAGTTACTTCGAAATCGTAGGCATCATCCATAAAAGGGTAGTCCACTTTGAAGTTTCGGACAATGCGCTCAACACCTGATCTGATACCCGGCTCATCATCGACAACCAATAATTTTAGCGTAGCCATACTTACATTTTTAGTAATTTCTTTATTTCTTTTTCCAGTTGATCTGACCGGATTCCTTTATCGAGTACAAGGTCAGCTTTAATCCAGGATTTACTGCTGTTTTGGTTGGCATTGAAGCTAATTCCTGTTTCGGCCGTTACGGCAGTGGCCAGAATCACCGGCACATCAGGGTATTTCTTTTTTACTTTATAACTGAGTATGAAGCCGCTGTCTTCTCTTTCCATCATCAGGTCGCAGAGAACAAGGTCAGGCCGGAAAGTTTCCAGAATTTTCTCGCCTTCTCGCTGGCTTTCGGCTGTTATTACTTCAAAACCAAATTGCTGTATTTTTACTTTGATTTGAAACAGATAGTCAATGTCGTCGTCAACAACAAGAATTGTCTTTTTCATGATACGTTTCTTTTATTTTTCAAGATCATTTGGGATAAAAATGGTAAAAGTCGTTCCGGTAGGACCTTTACGAGGATCATCATTGGATTTTAATTCAATTTTTCCTTTGTGCATTTTTACTACGCCATAAACCATTGGAAGACCAAGTCCGGTGCCTTTTCCCATGGCTTTGGTAGTGAAAAACGGAGTAAAAACATGTTCCATGTTTTCTTTTGAAATGCCTGTTCCGGTGTCCGATATTTCAAGGATTACATATTGATTGTTGTCACTGAGTGTAATGGTTATTGTACCTCCTTCGGGCATAGCTTCCACTGCATTTTTCAGCAGATTTGTAAAGGCTTGCATCATCTGGTCTGCATCAATATTCACCATCGGATGTTTAATGATGTTTTTGAATATCACCTCCACGCTTTCTTGTTTAATGATTGAAGCGATGCCTTGTTTTACAAAGTTAATCATGTTTGTTTCGGCGAGCGAAACCTGGTTTTTGCGGGCAAAATTGAGCAAACCGCCAACGATTTTTTTACATCGTTCTGCCTGCTCAGCAATCAGGTCAAGGTCTTTTCTTATCGGATCATCTTCAGGAGCTTCCTCTTTGAGTATGTTGCTATAGACCGTGATAACCCCAAGAGGATTGTTTAGTTCATGAGCGATTCCGGCTGATAGTTGCCCCATACTGGCAAGTTTTTCTGACTGTCGGAGGGCTTGCTGTGTTGAAGCAAGCTGTTTGTTTGATTCATTAAGCTCCATCACCGACTGATGTAGTTTTTCGATGGTGAAAGGAAGACACATTTCCACCTCAGCCAATCCCTGTGCAATTGCGATGGCGTGTTCACGACAGGTTTCATATCCACACGCAGTACAGTTGAGATGATCCTGTGGTGTGAGTTTATTCAGCCTGACCAGAACCTGATTGATGACATCCTCGTCGGGTATTTCGAGCCTGCGGTCAATAACAACATGTTCCTGACTAAGATCCACTGTGCTGAAAGTTTCGATATCTTTTTTCCATTGTTCAAAATCGAAATTTTCCAGTTTTTGACGCACATAATTACTGACGCTTGACCTCCGGTTGTAACGTTTACCTCCGGGAGAAGTTCCCGGTCCCATGATACATCCCTCACAACAAAGAAGTTCGAGATGATGGTTGTTTTGTGAATCGTTTTCGAACTCTTTGATAGCTTCTCTGAAGTTGGTTTTGCCTGAAGCAACGATAACGTCTTCGGTAAGAATATCTTCCGAGAGTTCTGCAGTTTGAAGCAGTCCCCTGCTTACCGGAAATATAGTGCCTTTTCCTGCCAACGGAGGGTCAAATTCTGATGGAATTGTGCTTTCGGCAGTAATCTTTTTTTCGGTAAATAATTCCCGCAATTCGGTAAAGGTGATAGCTTCGTCAACCTCGTCGGATTCTGCTTTTTTGGCAATGCAAGGGCCAATAAAGATAAGTTTGGCATCTTCCCCGTATTTTGTTTTGACAATACGTGCCATAGCTACCATTGGAGAAGCTATCGGAGCAAGTTTACCCACCAGGTTCGGATGATAATGTTCGATATAAAAAACAATAGCCGGACAGTCGGAAGAAATGCTCCCGCCTTCTTTGACTTTGTCATGAAGTTTACGGTATTCCCTGGCAACCATGTCGGCACCAAAGGCCACTTCGCAAACATGGCTGAATCCCAGTGAGCGTATCATTCCGACGAATTTTTTATGATCGTCAATTTCGGTAAATTCTGCAGGAAAACTGGGTGCAACCAGAGCGATGACCTTTTTGTTTTCTTTAAGAATAATTTTAGCGTCACGAACGGTTTTCAGAAAGCACTTAGCTCCCTGACTACAAACGATGGTACAGTTGCCGCATCCGATGCACCTTTCATTGATAACTTCGGCCTGCCCGTTGATGATCTTGATAGCTTTCACAGGGCACTCGCGAACACAGGTGTAACAAACCCTGCAAAGGTCCTTGACAGTAAAAACAAGTTGTTTTCGCTTTGAATGACTCACTTTTCTGTGTTTTTAAGTTTTAAGCTGTTGATTATAAATTATGTATATAAAAAAATGCGGTATAATTAACTGTCATTCCGTTATAGTGGTACTTCTCTTTTCTGGTAGGTTGTGGTTAATTTCTCAAAAAATGAATCTTTCTCTTTTCCGGTATATTTTCCATATAATTCAGTAACTGAAAGATTTCTGTACGATACTTTGATTGATTCTTTTTCGTCAATATCGTACAATGTCTTTGTGCGTGCTTTCACCACTTCCCTGCTATGGCCGATGGGTTGTCCTCCGCCATTGACACAACTTCCCGGGCATGCCATGACTTCGATAAACTGCAGATCATTTCTGCCTGCTTTGATTTGTTTGATCAATTCGTGCAGGTTTCCTAATCCGTTTACTGCGGCAAAACCAAGTTTGTATTTCCCTATTTTTGTCGTCAATTCTTTGATATTCTTATTATTGCGCAATGAGGCTATTTTGAAGTTTACAAGACTTTTTCCTGTTAATTTATAGTACAATGATCTATACAACGCTTCGACAATACCGCCGCCGGTTCCAGTGATTTTTGCTGCTGAACTCCGGATGGTGAAAGGCATGTCGGCCATTTCGGGTGCACTTTGTTGTATGTTGAGTCCGTAGAGCTTAATCATACGGGCTATTTCGCGTGTAGTCAGCACTACATCAACATCTGAAATTCCTTTAGTGGTAAATTCTTCCCGATGTGCTTCAAATTTTTTGGCAGTGCATGGTTCCAATGAAACCGAAAAAATTTTTTCCGCTTTAACCTTCTGTTCTCTGGCAAAATGGTGTTTTATAAGGCTGCCCATGATTTGTTGAGGAGATTTGCACACTGAAAGATGCGGCAAAAGGTCAGGATGGTATTCTTCCATAAATTTCACAAATGCCGGACAATCGCTCGAAAACATCGGCAGACGTTCATTATTTGCGAGACGATCAGCGAGTTCGTCAACCATTTGCAGCAGCATAATATCTGCGGCAAAAGCTGTTTTGAATACTTTGTCAAAACCCATTCTTCGAAGCGTAGCCACTAAGATTCCGTCCATTTCTTTTCCGGTACGGATGTTGAATTCCTCCGCCAGAGATACTGAAACTGTTGGGGATATTTGAACAGTGACATATTTTTCAGGGTTTTGAAGCGCTTCCTGAACCTGTGAAATATTATCGCGTTCATGAAGGGCACCTGTCGGACAAACCATCAGGCACTGACCGCAGTTAATGCAGTTTGAAACGTTAAGCCTGTTGTTAAATGTAGGGCCTACGATGGTTTTCATCCCTTTGCCTATAAAATCAAGGGTGGATATCCCGATGAGTTCTTTGCACACTCTTACGCATCGTCCGCAAAGGATGCACTTATCTGTATCGCGCACGATACTGACGCTTGAGGGATCTTTTTTGACTGTTTTTTTTACTACAGGCAAACGTCTTTCACGTATGCCCAGTTCTTCTGCAAGATTTTGCAGTTCGCAATTTTTGTTACGGATACAATAGAGGCAATCGTCGGGATGACTTGAAAGAAGCAGTTCCACAATTGTCCTGCGCGCATTGATTACACGGGGGGAGTGGGTGTGTATTTTCATCCATTCCTCAACCGGATGCGAGCAGGAAGGTACAAGTTCATTTTTTCCCTCAATTTCAACCACGCACATGCGGCATGCTCCTGTTGGAGTGAATCCTTCCATATAACAAAGTGTAGGAACAGAAATACCATTCCTGCGCAAAGTTTCGAGGATGGAATCTCCCCGTTTTGCTTTGATGATTTTGTTATTTACTTCAATATTAAAAATCATTTTTAAGGCCTTTTCTTTGAGCGTTCGTCAAATAATATCTATTGCACTGAAGCGGCAAACGTCATAGCAAATACCGCAATCCGTACATTTTTCGCGAATAATGTAATGAGGTTTTCTGGCTGAACCGATGATCGCATTTTCAGGACATTTCTTAAGGCAAACCAGACAACCTGTGCATCGGTCAGGATTAATCACAAAGCTTCGAAGATTTTTGCAAACATGTGCTCTGCATTTGCGCTCAAAAACGTGTTCTTCAAATTCTTCCCTGAACCATTCCAGTGCACTGAGAACAGGATTTGGAGCTGTTTTGCCCAAACCGCAAAGAGATGTTTCTTTGATGACCCGTGCAAGGTTTTCGAGCTGCATTACCCCCTGAAAGCGCGACAAACCTTCATGTCCGTCAGTAGCTGAAGGCCTGGTGGTAATCATTTTCAAAATTTCGTACATTCGGTTAATACCTTCCCTACAAGGGATGCACTTTCCACAACTTTCATGTTGCAGAAAATTGATGAAGTATTTTACCATGTCAATAATACATCTTTGGTCATCCATCACAACCATACCCCCTGAGCCCATAATCAGATTCAGTTCTTCAAATACCAGGTAATCAATTTTCAGACCGAGTTTTTGTGCGGGCAAAAGACTTCCTGAAGGGCCGCCAATCTGAACGGCTTTCAGTTCCCTGTTGTTTTTTATTCCGCCTCCAATATCGTAAATGATTTCCTGCAAGGTAATTCCAAAAGGCACCTCAACAAGTCCGGTATTCACTGTGTCACCAGTCAGGGCAAATAGTTTGGTGCCACTGCTGGTTTTTGTGCCTTTGTTTTTGAACCAGTGCGGCCCTTTGTTTAGAATGAGCGGGATATTGGTTAGTGTTTCCACGTTATTAACCACGGTTGGTTTGCCGAACAGCCCTTTTTCGTGCGGATAAGGTGGTTTGGTTCTTGGCATTCCGCGGCGACCTTCAAGGCTTTTTATCAGAGCTGTTTCTTCTCCGCAAACAAAGGCTCCCGGTCCCTCGCGCAGAAAAATCTGAAGGTTAAAACCGCTATTGAAAATGTTTTCGCCCAGAAAACCATACTGTTTAGCAAGATCGAGTGCAGCATTTAGTCGTTGAACTGCAAGCTGATACTCAGTCCGAATGTAAATGTATGCTTTACTTGAGCCAATGGCATAGGCAGCAATTGACAGTCCTTCGATAAGGCGGAAAGGATTGCCTTCTACCAGTGCTCTGTCCATATAAGCTCCCGGATCACTTTCGTCTGCATTGCAAATGACATATTTCTGATCGCTTGCAGCAAGACGGACATTGTTCCATTTAACAGCAGTAGGAAATCCTGCACCACCACGCCCGCGCAATCCGCTGGTTTCTATTATATTACAAACTTCACCGGGCGGATAATTCATCAATGTCTTGTAGAATGCTTTGTAGCCGTCACGGGCAATGTATTCATCCAGGCTTGATGGAGAAATTTCACCACAATCATAGAGTAAAATACGATGCTGCTTTTTGAAAAACGGAATTTCCTGGATATTTGGAACTCCTTCCCAGGGTTCGTGAAGGTCGTTGAATACCTGTCCAAGAACATCAGCACCTGAGATATGATTGTGAAAACACTCCTCAAGGATTGCCTCTACTTTGTCTGCTGTTACTTTTTTAAAACTTACTCTGGCTTTTCCTGGTGCCTGAAAGTCAAGTAAAGGTTCTGCACTGCAAAGCCCCACGCATCCGACTTCAACGATGTCAGCATCTGCTTGATATTTTTTAAGGTATTGTTTTGCTGCTTCAAGTGTAGCATTGGCTCCTGCAGCTATCCCGCAGGTGCCGGTACCAATGTAAATCACCGGCTTGGTAAGATGCCTGCGCAGCAATAAATTCAATTGTTGTTGAACTTCTGGCGGATATTCCCCGGTTTGATTTTTCAGCACGTTTTCAATCAGAAAATGTGTCGTGCTATTGGATGTGTTGTTCTGCTCCATCTAAATCTCTTCTTTGGCTTTTATTGCAGCTATAATTTCGGGAATCATGTCAATGTTTACATTGGTATAAAACACATCATTGACTTTAACAACCGGTGCACTGCCACATGCACCGAGGCATTGAACCATTTCAATGTTGAACAGTTCCTTGCGGTTATCAGCAGGATTTTCAACTCCCAGTTGCTTGTTGAATTCTTCAAGCAATTGTCTGGCACCTTCGATGTGACATCCGGTTCCATTACATATTAGTATTCTGTATTTTGATTTTGGCTGGAATCTGAACTGATCGTAAAAACTGGCAACAGCGTAAACCTTGCTTGAAGGAATTTTTAAATGTGCTGCTACTGAAAGAATTACTTTTTGGGAAAGATGGCCTATTTCCCGCTGAATTTCCAGGAGCAGAGGGAGCAGATTCTCGCGGTCGCGGTTTTGATATTTTTGTAAAATGGCTTCTATTTCAAGCATCCGGATATGGGTTTCGTCAAAAATACAAGTGAACAAAATTAGTATTTTTTTTGTTAATCAATTCACACTGTTATTTTTGTAACGAAAAAAAATACCATATCGTTATTTTTTATGACCTTTGTCCGGGAAATTTTGAGTAAAAACAAATGATGAAAGAACAAACAGAAGTTGTAATTTGTCTTGGCAGTTCCTGCTTTGCCAGAGGAAACAAGCAAATGGTTCAAATCATTAAAAAATTTCTTGAGGATAATAATCTTATGCACAAAATCAAATTTCGCGGCAAGCATTGTTTTGGAAATTGCGAAAACGGGCCCAGCATTATGATCGGACAAAAACGTTTTGAACATCTTGATCCCGAATCAGTATTGGTTATACTTGAGCGCGAATTACTTTAATCATTCTGTCTCATGGCTTTGTTAACAATAGATCCAAAAAAATGTACCAATTGTGGCAATTGTGTCAGAACCTGTCCTGTCCATGCCATCAGAATACAGGTGGGTATGGAATATCCCGAAATAAGTGACGCTCGGTGTATAGGTTGTGGTGCCTGTCTGGAAGCCTGCAAATATGGAGCAATAGATTATCAGCGGTCAACCGGAGAAGTAGAAGTACTATTAGAGTCTAAAATTAAAGTTGCAGCTATTGTGGACCCGAGTATTTCCGGTGAATTTCCTGATATTACTGATTACCGGAAGTTTGTGGAAATGATTCGGTCGCTGGGTTTTGAATATGTGATTGAAGTATCGTTTGGCGTTGACCTGGTAGCTATGGCTTACAAAAAATTGTTTGATGGGAAAAAAGGGAAATATTACATCACAGCCAATTGCCCGGCAATTGTTTATTTTATAGAAAAATACGCGCCTTCGCTTTTGGGAAATCTTGCTCCGATTATCACCCCCATGATGGCTACTGCCAATGTTGTAAAAGCAATGTACGGCAATGATGTGCACATCGTTCACATTGGCCCATGCCTTGCAGCTAAACGCGAAACAAGTCGTACAAACGGTCATGCAGGGATTGATGCATCTCTCACCTTCGAAGAGTTACGCGCACTGTTTACTGCCAGGAATATTCACGAAAGTCAGCTTGAATTTTCTGATTTCGATCCGCCGATTGGCCGATTGGGATCTTTGTATCCTCTGAGCACGGGCATACTGGAAGCAGGAGAAATTAATCAAACGATGACCAATGGAAATGTAATTACTGCCGAAGGAGGTACTCCTTCACTGAAAGCAGTAAAATCATTTGAAAAACATATTGACCAGATCAGGAAAAACTTCAATATTTTTTATAATGAAGGATGTGTAATGGGCCCGGGTATGACCACCACCGATGATAAACATCAGCGAAATGCACTGGTCCTGGATTATGCAAAAAAAAGACTTAAATATTTTGATTTTGAAAAATGGAATGAGTCGGTCAGAACCTTTGGAAGCATTGACATGAAGCGAACTTTTGCTTCTGATGATCAGCGGCTTGCTATCCCGGATGAAATGAAAATTGCCGAAATCCTGAAACTTATCGAAAAAGAAGGAATCGACTCATCGCATTGTGGCAATTGTGGCTTCGATTCATGCAGGGAATTTGCGATTGCGGTAGGACAAGGGCTGACCAGAACGGATACTTGTTATGATTTTGCATTAAAGAACAAAAACAAATATATTGCAACCCTGCGCGAATCAAACAAAAAAAATCAGGAGGAACTACAGGCGCTAAAGGAAGAATTGAAAAGGCTTCGTGAAGAGTATTCACTGATTAATGACAAGCTGGATACATCCCGCGAAATTATGAATCAAATTCCGTCAGGCGTTGTAATTGTAGATGATAAATTAAAAGTAACCTCTTCAAATCGAAGTTTTATTGAATTGCTGGGTGATGAAATCAAAGAAATTGATGAGATAATTCCCGGACTTCGTGGCGCTGACTTGAAAACACTGGTCCCGGTTCAATTCTACAAATTGTTTCAAAATACACTTGCTACAGGCGAAAACATTATCAGCCGGGATGTTCAGATTGATGAAATGCTGCTCAATGTAAGCGTATTTTCAATAAAGAAAAGTAAAATTATTGGAGCTATTGTACGAGATATGTACACACCTGAAGTGCGCAACGAACAAATTATCCAGCGTATAACAGAAGTGATAGACCAGAACCTTGAAATGGTTCAGCAAATCGGCTTCCTGCTTGGCGAAGGAGCCAGTAAAACCGAAGCAATGCTTAATTCGGTAATACAACTGCATAAAACCCGAAAAAAGAAATAATTATTGAATAAGGATTTCTACATAGAACTCAATTGTCAGCAACGCAACCATGAGGGAGAGCGTATTTGCGGAGATGTTTTTATTCACCGGCGTGTGAAAGAAGAAAACAGAATTATTGCTGTACTTTCGGATGGAATGGGACATGGGGTAAAAGCCAACATGCTGGCAACTCTTACGGCAACTATGGCAATGAGTTTTACCCAGGAACATAAAGATTTTGGTAAAATTGCTGAAATCATTATGAAAACACTACCCGTTTGCAGCGTGCGTAAAATAAGCTATGCAACTTTTACTATCGTTGATATTGAATTGGGTGGCGTGGTGAATATTCTGGAATATGATAATCCCGAAACCTTTATCATCAGAAATAATGAAGTGTATGAACCTGGCTGGCAGTGTATTTTATTAAGTGCCGAAAAAAACCGGGGAAAAGAGTTGCGAAGTTGTTCGTTTATTCCTGAAAAGGAAGATCGTATCGTGTTTTGTTCGGACGGTGTTACTCAATCAGGAATGGGCAGCGATAATCTGCCATTCGGATGGGAACGGGAGCGAATGGTTGAATTTGTGCTGAATGAAACCAGAAATAATAAATTTGTTTCGGCACAGGAACTCAGCGATCGGGTTGTAAAAAGAGCTATTCAGAATGATAATTTTTTACCAAAGGATGATACAAGTTGTGCGGTAATCTATTTCAGAAACCCCCGAAAATTACTTATTTGTACAGGACCTCCGTTCGAAAACGAAAATGATAAAGTGTACGCTGACAAAGTTGCTGAATTTGAAGGGAAAAAAGTTTTGTGTGGCGCAACAACCGGCGACATTATTGCAAGAGAATGGGGGAAAGAAATTCAGGATACTTTTGATTTTATCGATCCTGACCTGCCACCAGTTTCTTATATGGAAGGAGTGGACCTGATTACCGAAGGCATTCTCACACTGACCAAAGTCGGCAATATACTAAAAGATTATAATCAGAATACTATACCGGATAAAGGACCTGCAGGTTTAATCGTTAATTTGATTTTGCAGAGTGACGAAATTGATTTTATTGTAGGTACACGCATAAATATTGCCCACCAGGACCCAAGCCTGCCGGTTGAACTTGAAATTCGACGCACGGTGGTTAAACGAATTGCCGCTATACTGGAAGAAAAATTTCTGAAAGAAGTCAGAATCGAATTTATTTAGGTTCTGCTGAAAAACACCCATAAGTTTGTCAGTTGAAGGAAACAAGGTATATTTGCAGGAATATATGCAGGGAAAAATGACAAAACAGCGAAAAA
>RZYY01000394.1 GCA_009930115.1 Sphingobacteriia bacterium
CGATATCCGGATGGCCTCCACCGGCGAACTGAACTTTTTTATCATTAACGATATTACTGAACACAAAAAAGCAATCGAGGCTCTCAAAAAAAGCGAGGAGCAATTCCGATCGCTTTTCGAATACCATTCCGCAGTACACCTGCTGATTGATCCTGAAAGTGGAAAAATTGAAAATGCCAACCAGGCAGCAGAAAAATTTTACGGCTGGACAAAGCAGGAATTACAACAAATGAAAATTTTTGATATCAATACGTTTTCCGCCGAAGAAATCAGGCAGGCCATGGTTGAAGCCCGGATTCATCTGCGTGATTACTTTGAATTCAGACACCGCCTTGCCAATGGCAACATTCGTGATGTGGAAATATTTACAAGCAAATCCAATATTTTTGGAAAAGATTACCTTCACTCCATCATACACGACGTTACCGAAAAAAAAGAACTGCTGCGGGAAATTATTCAGGCAAAAGAAAAAGCCGAAGAAAGCGATCGGCTGAAATCAGCTTTCCTTGCCAATATGAGCCATGAAATACGAACACCACTCAATGGAATTATTGGTTTTACCGACCTGCTTACCGAAGAAACCTTACCCCCCCGGGAAGTCAGAAAACACTATTCCGCTATTATTCAACAAAGTGCAGAAAGCCTCATGCAAATTATTAACGACATCCTCGACATTTCAAAAATGGATGCCGGACAGATCATCATTGAAAAAACAGATTTTAACCTGACAGAAGTGCTAAAAAACCTGGAAACCCTCTACGCAAAAAAACTGCACGACAAAGGAAAGCATGCCATTACTTTATCCCTTTTGCCGATGGAGGAAACAGTACTTCTGAAAAGTGACAAGAACAGACTAACCCAGGTTTTTATTAATTTACTCGACAATGCCATCAAATTTACTACTTCCGGGATGATCACCTTCGGGATTGAAAAAACAGATACTGACAGTATCTTTTTGATGGTTTCAGATACAGGAATTGGAATCGCACCCGAAAAACACCACATGATTTTCGAACGCTTCTCACAGGCCGATGAAAACATCTCCAACACATACGGGGGCACTGGCCTGGGCCTTTCCATCGTACAAAAAATTATTGCACTTATGCACGGCGATATCTCCGTGGAATCAGAACCCGGAAAAGGCGCCTGTTTCAGGTTCCGGATCCCGTTAAACGGAAGATAATCCCTATACACCGCTGCGAACCCTCCCGGTTACGCCATATTGTCATATTATATGTCAATAATTAAATGTGTTTCAATTTGGCATACTATTCGCCAATTCAACGCGCGATAGGAATATGGAGAAATATTTATCTTTACAAAAAATATAAAACCTTCAAAAAATGAGTGAAACAGCAGAGAAAGTAAAATGTCTGATTATTG
>RZYY01000028.1 GCA_009930115.1 Sphingobacteriia bacterium
GTGCAGTCATAGTATGGCTCCAAGCCATCCTATGACTAAAAAAAACATCACCTTGTTGATTCAGCGATAGTATCGCTGAGAGCGATGCTATCGCAAGTACTGTCATAGCATGGCTCCAAGCCATCCTATGACTAAAAAAACAGCATCTTATTGGTTAGCGATAGGATCGCTGGGAGCGATGCTATCGCAGGTAAAGTCATAGTATGGCTCCAAGCCATCCTATGACTAAGAAAACAGCATCTTGTTGATTCAGCGATAGGATCGCCGGGAGCGATGCTATCGCAAGTACAGTCATAGCATGGCTCCCGGCCATCCTATGACTAAAAAAGATTACCCTGTTGATTATCAATGAGGCTGTCTCAAAAGTCTGGGTTTAACGCAAAACGTTGAAAATTCAAATGAAAGACTTTTTGAGACAGCTTCATCGCAAAAGACAGAAAGCAACATCAGGCACCTGGTAATTGCAAAATCTTTCTAATTTTGTCCTGATTTATTTATGGATTAATAAAACAGGACAAATGTACCTAAACAGAAGAATTACTCAGACCCTGCTGCGTGCTATAAATCAATTCCCGGTTGTGATGCTGACCGGACCCAGACAATCCGGGAAAACAACTTTATTGAAAAATGAGCTGCCCTCATTCAGGTATGTGAACCTTGAAGACCCTGAATTACGCCTTTGGGCTGACGAACAGCCTTTGGATTTTCTCCACAACCATCCCTGGCCACTTATCATTGATGAAGCCCAATATGCACCGGTTTTGTTTTCATACATTCAACTTTTGTGCGACGAAAAGAACCAACCCGGGATGTTTGTCCTTTCCGGATCGCAAAACTTCCTGGTTATGGAAAAGATCACACAATCGCTTGCAGGAAGAAGCGCAGTGCTATCATTGCTGCCCTTTTCATTTGACGAACTTCCTGCTGATTATCAAAAATCAGATACCAACACGTTGATGCTCAAAGGTTTTTACCCACGCTTATACCAGCATGTTACCGACACCGCATTGTTTTATCGTAGTTATCTGAACACTTATGTTGAAAGAGACGTGAGGCAACTTGCGAATATAAGCAATCTGAACGACTTCATCAGGTTCATAAAACTATGTGCCGGCCGCTGTGGCAATCTTCTCAACATATCCTCACTTGCAACAGAAGCTGGCATCAGCTACAATACTTGCAAATCCTGGTTATCCTATCTTACTACCGGCTTTATCATCCAACTTATTCAACCTCACCACTTGAATTTCAATAAAAAGATCGTCAAGACCCCAAAAATCTACTTTACCGACATAGGTTTGCTGTGCCATCTGCTTGGTATTGACAATTCGGAAACGCTTGGACTACATTCCATGCGCGGCGCTCTGTTTGAAAATATGGTATTTACCGAGTTGATCAAAGACAGGTGCAATAAAGGAAAAAAAACGGACGTGTCATTTTGGCGTGACAATCATGGAACCGAAATTGATTTTCTTGTAGATGTTGACGGCAAAATGCAGTCGCTTGAGGTGAAATCAGGAATGAACTTTCATATATCCTATCTCACAAACTCTATCAGGTATCGAAAATACAATCCCGATTTGTCAAAACAGTTCATGGTTTATGATGGAGCTATCGAGCGAATCACTCAGGAAGTTCAGTTAATCAACTGGAGAAACATCAGCAAGAAAATTTAATGAATGGAATTAGCGATTCCATCGCTGTAACCGTCATAGTATGACTCCAAGCCATCCTATGACTATGAAAACAGCACCTTGTTGATTCAGCGATAGGATCGCTGAGAGCGATGCTATCGCAAGTACAGTCATAATATGGCTCCAAGCCATCCTATGACTAAAAAGAAAATCACCTTGTTGATTCAGCGATAGGATCGCCGGGAGTGATGCTATCGCTTGGAAGGTTTTTCGTGTTGCTCAAGATATTCATTTGGCGTCATTCCAAAATATCGTTTGAAAAGCTTTGAGAAATATCCGGGATCGGAAAAACCAAACTCATAGGCTGTTTCCGAAACATTGCCTTTTCGGTTTTTGAGGTAATCGGCAGCAAGGTTGAGTTTGATCAGGTAAATGAAATTGGTGGGCGTAGTTTGCAATTCCTCCTGGGTGACTCGCTGAAGCTTACGGATAGTAATTCCGAGTTGCTTTGCAAGCTTTTCGGAGTGAATATTCTCAGCAGGATTTTCGCTTATATAATCTGCTGCCTTTTTCAGGGTCATCTCATTAGCCGGGAGTTCTTGAGTATTTGTTTGTGACGGCTGTTTTTCAAGAATAACGATCTTTGGAGCAGGTATATCCTGACGTGCAGGCAACCGAATAATTTTTCGCATTCTCAGGATAAGTGTTATGATAACCAGCAAAGTGAGCACCAAGGCTGTCAGATACCCTATGAACCATTGGCGCATTTTTGCACCACTCATTTTATCCCACCAGCCCGGAGCGCCTGTGAGTTGCACTTCCAGCCATGTTTCAGGATAGCCAAAGTCACTGATGCCAACCCAGTTAAAAGGCCAGTACCTGAGTGATTTATCATCATAATTTTCAGCACTTTGAAAAGAATAATCCACGTCATTGCAACAAATATCAAGTTTCAATTTTAGTCCTGTCGAAGGTTTCAGGCCGATTGCTGCAAAAGGAATGGCGATCTCGGCAGTGAACCCTTTATCGGAACAACTATCGTTGAACGTGCCATCAGAATGGACGATATACTCAAAATAAAGGTTCTGTCCGGAAGATTTGGGTACAACGACTGTATCGCGCTCCAAAACTTCCCGGTCACCCCTGAATACAAGACTGTTACCAACTGCATCAAACAGAAACTGGTAATCGTTGATGTCCATCATTGTGTCGCTGTCCGCCTTTGCGTCAATATAAATCTCTATTCCGTCGTTCATGTGAATATACGGGGTTTCCCCTTTCGCTTCGATCTCAGCAAAGAGATGTTGATCTTCAACCCGAAAGAAAAAATAAATATTGTTCATATCCCAGCACATGAGAATTTCTACCTGATTTCGTGACAACGGAAGCCAGATTTTGGAATAGTCGTAAGAATCATCAAAAAATGCCATCATTGTTCTTCCTGGTGCTGTATGCAAATGCCCGAGAGTATCCGAAAAAACTCCCCTATAACAGCACTTCCAGTCGCTCTGATTACCATCAATTTTGATTACCGGACAACAGTAAGGAATGCTGACAACCTTTCCCGTCAGGGAATGGGCTGCAGTAACCAATAATACTGCTAAAAATAGCCTGAATAACAACATCAAATCACTGTTTAAAGTCCACCTGTTTCTTTTTCAAAAATAAAAAAATTCTTATCAATCGTATCAGGAATACAATGCAAAACAACTCCAGTCACCCGGATGTTCTTTACCATTATAATCTTCTTTTTTATTTCATCAATACCAAACCAGAACATTGATTGCTTAAGGCCTGACAGCTATTCAGACATTCCAGCCATTTGCATCATGAATTGTTTTTCAAAATCTCAGGAATCGTTATATTTGCAGATAATTACTAACGGAAAACTTAAACCTCATGCAGCAGCCTAAAATCTATAAACCCAAATACAAAATCCGGATCGTTACAGCTGCATCACTTTTCGACGGCCACGATGCAGCCATTAACATCATGCGCAGGATCATTCAGTCAAGTGGTGCAGAAGTAATTCATCTTGGACATGACCGTTCGGTTCAGGAAATTGTTGATTGTGCCATTCAGGAAGATGCACAGGCCATTGCTATCACTTCTTATCAGGGCGGACACATTGAGTTTTTCAAATACATGCATGATCTGCTTCAGGAAAATGGAGCCGGTCATATCCAGATCTTTGGCGGTGGTGGCGGCGTTATCCTCCCGGAGGAAATCAAAGAGCTGCACGAATACGGAATCGCCCGCATCTATTCACCTGATGATGGTCGTGCCATGGGTTTGCAGGGGATGATTAATGATCTTATGGAAAAATCGGATCATCCAACTGGAGTAAATATTAATCCGGATATCGAAAAAGTCAGGGCAAAAGATAAAGTTCATCTTGCTCAACTGATCTCTGCCATCGAAAATTACCCCGAAAAAGTTGGTGATTTTATGGCTCAGATGACCAGTGCATGCGGGAACTCCAAAATTCCTGTTCTGGGAATAACCGGAACCGGAGGCAGCGGTAAGTCTTCACTTGTGGATGAAATTATCCGTCGTTTTCTGGAAGAATTTCCTGACAAAACCATCGGTATCATCTCCGTTGACCCGTCAAAGCGAAAGACAGGCGGAGCATTGCTGGGCGATCGTATCCGTATGAATTCCATCAACAATCCGCACGTTTTCATGCGCTCACTCGCTACGCGCCAGGCTAATCTTTCCATGTCCCGATATGTGAAAGATGCTGTATGTCTGCTGAAAACAGCAGGTTACGATCTCATCATTCTCGAAACCTCAGGTATTGGGCAGAGCGATACCGAGATTGTTGACCACAGCGATGTCTCCATGTATGTAATGACCCCTGAATACGGCGCAGCTACACAACTCGAAAAAATTGATATGCTTGACTTCGCCGACATCATTGCCCTTAACAAATTTGATAAACGTGGCGCATTGGATGCACTCAGGGATGTCAAAAAACAATACCAGCGCAATCACCTCCTGTTTGACAAAACACCTGACGAAATGCCCGTTTACGGATCAGTGGCCTCACAATTTAATGATCCTGGCACCAACCAGCTATACAAGGCGTTGATGAATATCATTGTAAAAAAAACAGAAGCCCCGTTGCAATCAAAAATCCGTCTTTCGGAAGGAATGTCAGAAAAAATTTACATCATCCCCCCTCACCGGATCAGGTATCTCTCAGAAATCTCCGAAACGGTGAGAAACTACAACAAATGGGTTGCACAGCAAAGTATAATTGCACAAAAGCTTTTCGGGCTTCATCAGGCTATCAGAATTGCAAATGAACAGGACAGTCCGTCGCTTGCCACAGAATTGCAGTCAGTTTACGACAAAATAATACTCGACCTTGACCCGCATAACAAGAAAATACTCGAAGACTGGGAAGAAAAAAAACAATCGTTCAGAAAAGAAATCTACACTTATAAAGTCAGGGGTCATGAAATTTCAGTGGAAACCCACACCGAATCACTCTCACACCTGAAAATCCCTAAAATTTCGCTACCCCAATACACTGCCTGGGGTGACATTTTGAAGTGGAATCTTAGCGAAAATGTACCTGGTGAATTTCCTTACGCCGCCGGTGTTTTCCCTTTTAAACGAGAAAATGAAGACCCGACGCGCATGTTTGCAGGTGAGGGCGGACCTGAGCGCACCAACAAACGTTTCCATTATGTATCCTATGGAATGCCGGCAAAAAGACTTTCTACTGCCTTCGACTCGGTAACACTTTATGGAAACGATCCTGCCCGACGACCTGATATTTACGGGAAAATAGGTAATTCCGGTGTTTCCATCTGTTGCCTCGATGACGCTAAAAAACTTTACTCCGGCTTCAACCTTGCCGATCCTAAAACATCGGTTTCGATGACTATTAACGGGCCGGCTCCATCGCTCGTGGGTTTTTTCATGAACGCAGCTATCGACCAGCAATGCGAAATCTACATTAAAAACAACGGACTTGAGCAGGAAGTGGAAAAGAAAATTGCTGGTTTCTACAGGGAAAAAGGAACCATCCGGCCATCGTACCAGGGAAAACTTCCAAAAGGAAACGACGGACTCGGACTGATGCTTCTTGGAATTACCGGTGACAAAGTCTTGCCTGCTGATATTTACGAAAAAATAAAAGCCGATACAATTTCCAAAGTCAGGGGAACTGTGCAGGCCGACATTCTGAAAGAAGATCAGGCTCAGAACACTTGCATCTTTTCCACCGATTTTTCCATCAAAATAATGGGTGATGTTCAGGAATATTTCATTAAAAACAAAGTAAAAAATTTCTACTCCGTTTCCATTTCGGGATATCATATTGCCGAAGCCGGCGCTAATCCTATCACACAGCTCGCGTTCACACTTGCCAACGGATTCACCTACGTGGAATATTATGTCAGCCGGGGGATGGACATCAACAAGTTTGCTCCCAACCTTTCTTTCTTTTTCTCCAACGGCATTGATCCTGAATATGCGGTGATGGGCCGTGTTGCCCGGCTGATCTGGTCGAAGGCAATGAAACTAAAATACGGTGCCGATGACCGCTCGCAAAAGTTAAAGTATCATATTCAAACCTCCGGACGCTCGCTGCACGCACAGGAGATCGACTTCAATGACATTCGCACCACGCTTCAGGCACTTTATGCCATTTACGACAACTGCAACTCCCTTCACACCAACGCCTATGATGAAGCTATAACTACTCCCACCGAGGAATCAGTACGCCGGGCTATTGCCATTCAGATGATTATCAACCATGAACTGGGACTGGCCAAAAACCAAAACCCGCTTCAGGGTTCATTTATCATCGAAGAGCTGACCGATCTCGTCGAAGAAGCTGTTTTATCAGAATTCGATCGCATCACCGAGCGCGGCGGCGTTTTGGGCGCTATGGAAACCATGTACCAGCGCAATAAAATCCAGGAAGAATCGCTGCATTACGAATATATGAAACACACAGGAAAACTGCCGA
This sequence comes from Sphingobacteriia bacterium, assembly GCA_009930115.1. Taxonomy (GTDB): domain Bacteria; phylum Bacteroidota; class Bacteroidia; order Bacteroidales; family 4484-276; genus RZYY01. The sequence goes on from RZYY01000028.1 coordinate 6,619, forward strand.
TAATGGGGGTAAACACCTTCCTCTCTTCCAAAGGCTCACCAACCATTATCCCCAGTGAAGTTATCCGTGCAACGAAAGAGGAGAAGGAGTACCAAATCGCCATGCTTGACCAGTTGCACAAAACATATCAACAGGAGGTTTCAGAACATCTCGAAAAAATGAAACTGGATGCCCTTCACAACAAAAATATCTTCGAAAGCCTTATTGATGTTACCAAATACGCATCGCTCGGGCAGATTACCGAGGCGCTGTTTAAAGTTGGCGGCCAGTACCGGAGAAATATGTGATAACCAAAAAGAATGCAATAAAGTTAAATCGGGCAACGAAAGAAACCATCGAAAATAGATGGTGCCAGTTTTGACCAACAAGTCGGGCGCTAAATGGAAGCAAAGAACTAGGCACTGAAAAAGACTTGGCAATCTTTTTAAGCCAAAAATGAATGTCAGAAAAAAAATCTATTTTTGAACTTTCAAGTCATAGCTCATTCAATAAACACTGAAACTTATGCTTACAAAAAAAATCCTGGTGATTTATCCACAGGTCAACGATACAAAGATTGCCATCTTCCAAAACACAAGCTGGGTTTTCTTCAAAACCATCAAGTTTGACAAAACCGTTGAAGGTCGCAATTACAAATCTATTCTCGATCAGGAAATTCCGAGAACCGACCAGATTTTAAAAGAATTGAAAGACAATGACATAGAGCTTAATGATATTTTTATTGTCATGGGCAGAGGTGGCTTGGTGAAACCAATCAGATCAGGCACTTATGAAATTAACGAAGCCCTGAAGGATGACCTCAAACAGTGTCATCACATGCACGAAACCAACCTTGGAGGACTGATTGCCGACCGTATCGCCAAAATGATTCCCGGAGCGCGGGCTTTCATGGCCGATCCGGTTGCGGTGGATGAACTTGATGATCTTGCCAGAATAGCCGGCCATCCTTTGTTTCAGCGCAAATCCATTTTTCATGCACTGAACCACAAATTTGCCGGCAGAAGCTACGCTAAATCCATTAACCGAAACTATGAAGACCTCAATCTGGTGATTGCCCATGTGGGAGAAGGCGGCATTTCAATTGGCGCGCATAAACACGGACGCGTAATTGATGTCAATCAGGCATACGATGGCGACGGCCCGTTCTCCATGTCCAGATCAGGCGAACTTCCCTATGGCGACCTCATCGAAGTCTGCTACAGCCAGCGCCATGAAAAACATGAACTCCGCCGCATGCTGATCGAAAACGGAGGCCTTAAAGCCCACCTTGGAACCAACAACATCAACCTGATCGAAAGCATGATAAAAGACGGCGACACAAAAGCCGAACTGATCTTCAGAGCCATGGCTTACCAGGTAGCAAAAGCAATCGGCTCAATGTATGTGGTGATTGACGAAGAAATTGATGCCATCCTGCTCTCGGGAAATATCTTCCAGTCAAAACTTTTCACCGATGAAGTCAAAAAACGTATTGTGAAACTCGGCCATGTGGTCATTTCACCATTCGTCTCAGATATGGATGCCCTGGCCGACAATGCCATGATGATCCTTAAAGAAGAAGTTGAAGTTTTACATTACGAATAAACCATCACTACTATGTCGCATTGGTTAGAAGAAGCGGAAAGGGATGAACTGCGAAAAAAGCAGAGAGTTTCCAAAGAAAGTGCTAAAATTCAGGATAAGATTTTTAACATCCAAAAAAATTACGAAGCTAACAAAGACACTTACGAAAGCTTCATTGAGCTGGTGCATGACCTGATCGAAAGAGCCAATTCACTACCTGCTGAAAAACGGGAACCCTGGACAATCATTGAATTCAAACAAAAAGAATCGAAGCTGGAAAACCACCTCTATCACGCACATACCAGTGAAGGCTTCGATAAAACAGTAGCTATCAAGGCATTTCCATTTATCAAAAACCAGCATTATAAACATGTTCATGCCATCTATTTCAGTGTTTCCAAAGAAATAGGCATGATTGAAATCGAGGTAAAAGACGACTACCTCGCAAAATCCCGCATGAAATCAGATGATAGCAAAGACACTGCCCTGCTTGTGGATGATGGCCTGAAACGAATGGATATTGTGTTTAAATATGAAATGAATAAACTCGATAAATCCTTAGCCTACAAAATTCTCGATTTTCTGGCTTTTAAAGCCGATTTCAAATCACTTCCCTTTGGCGAAGAACATTTTAAATACGATAAGTACAGATAGCTGACCAGCTAAAAAAATACCCCGCAGCAAATGGCTGCAGGGGCTTCGTTATCAATAAAAATGGTGGTAATGGTTTTTATTCATGAGCAACTTTCCTGACTTGTCCATTTTAGCGTAGTGCTTGTAGTTTTAGGGTAATTTCCTTCATACCGTCGTCACTGGCATCCCCGATAAACCAATTGTTCATTTGATGGAACTGACCCGGAAGGTTAAACTGGTCAACTAATTTCATCGGCATTTTCAATGACACTGGCATCCCTGCCAATATTGTTGTGCCTGGCACGGATTGCATTCGCTTTTCCATCACCGTTCAGATCATCATACCTGATTATAATACCTTCAGGAAGCATTTCTCTGTAAAGTACGGGATTCGTAAAACGGAATGGAAAATTCGAAATAAATGATGGCAGGCAGGATAAAAACAAAAGCCAGGAAAAACGGATTTGACAGAATGTCGATGATGGGCGATCGTTTCATGATTTTAATTCAGCCAACAGAATCATTTCATAGTGAATGATCAGAAAACTCCGCAAAGGTATTGATTTGTCAAATCTTTTTCCACTGAATCCAAAAAATTCAAAGCCTCCAAAAAAGAATCATACCGTATCAATAGGTAACCGGATATTATTTAGATTCCCTGATGGCTCAAATGTCAAATGATTTGGAGAGTTTGTCAGTTTAACCAAACCAAATCAGTCCATAATAGTGATTACCCGTTTCGGGGGCTTTCGCGAAGACATTTCCCTACTTTCGTCCTGACAAGGATTTAGGTATTCTTCCTGACTTGATGGATTCAGACCTTAATCTCCGACCGACAATACGTTCGAGCACATTGCCGATTTCCAGAATTTTATCCACGTCCAGTCCGGTTTCAATACCCATTTCATCCATCATCACAACCATGTCTTCTGTTGAAACCAATCCTGCCAGCGACGGGTCTTTATAATAATAATCCCCGGTTCCGGCAACAGGTACCCTGTCTACAAAATTGGCAGGTTGTCCGCCGATACCACCCATCGAAGATTCGAAATTGGTCATTCCTGCCTGGAGTGCAGCCAGTACATTGGCAAGTCCCCAGCCCCGCGTAGTATGGAAATGGGCAATTTGTTTGTGTGGATTATCCACTTCGTCGAGCAGCATGGAGAAATATTTGTACACCCTGTCGGGGGATGCAGAGCCATCGTGATCAGCATGTTCAACATCAGAGGCACCGATATCAAACCAGCGTTTGGTAAATTCAATGGCTTTTGACATTTCGGTCGGACCTTCAATCGGACAACCCCAGATTGTACTTACTGTTCCGTTAACCTTCAAACCGGCATCCAGTGCTTTTTTCACCCATACTTCACTCATTTTCCAGTATTCGGCCAAATTAATGCCTGAATTTTTTATCTGATGAGATTCACTGGTCGAAACCATCAGCAAAATCCGGTCGGGGCCGTATCCTTCCTGTTTGGCAATAATGGCGCGTTCAATCGAACGTTCGCGAATGGTGATGGCTGTCAGTACCACATCATTGATGAGATGCTTCACCCGTTTGCTGTTTCGTATCATCCTGAACAGCTCATCGGCATCTTTAAACTGGGGCATACCTTTCGGATTGCCGAGGTTGGTGACTTCGAGGTGTTTGAATCCTGCAAGGATCAATTGTTCCAGCATCCAAAGTTTGGCTTCGGTAGGGATAAATATTTCCTCATGCTGAAATCCATCTCTTACGGTGATGTCGCCAATAACGACTTTTTTGGGATAATTCATAATTTTTGGTGTGTTGGTTTATATGACTTTATTTACCTCTTCTATGTTTGTTGATTCAGAATGCCAACGAACTGGTCGAGCGATTCGGGATTTTTTAGTGCATCACGGTTGAGCACTTCTTCGCCGTGGATGATTTTCTTCACAGCCACTTCCACTTTCTTTCCGTTAAGGGTATAAGGCACGTCATTCACCTGCATAATGACAGCCGGCACATGCCTTGGGCTACAGTTGGTGCGGATAAGTTGTTTGATTTTTGCCATCAGGGCATCATCAAGTTCATAGCCTGAATGCAGTTTAACAAAAAGTACCACCCGCTCATCACCATGCCACTGCTGCCCGACGATAACCGAATCGGCCACTTCCGCCATATTTTCCACAACATTGTATATTTCGGCTGTCCCAATGCGCACTCCGCCCGGATTCAGAGTTGCATCAGACCGGCCGTACATGGTTATTCCGCCGTGCCCGCTTATGACCACGTAATCGCCGTGATGCCAGACATTTTCAAAGACTTCAAAATAGGCTTTGTGGTATTTTTTACCATCGGGGTCATTCCAAAAATACACCGGCATGGAGGGAAAAGCAGTTTTGCATACCAGCTCCCCTTTTTCTCCGACAAAGGATTTCCCGTTTTCATCAAAACAATCCACATCCATACCCAGCCCGCTGCATTGTATTTCGCCCCGGTAAACCGGCAACAGCGGGTTACCAAGTACAAAACAGGATATGATATCAGTTCCGCCCGAAATCGAAGAAAGCTGAACATTGTTTTTCCATTCACGGTAAACATATTCAAAACTCTCGTTGGTCAGCGGTGAGCCGGTACTGGTAATGACCTTTAATTTTGGAAAATCTGAAATCTCCTTTGGTCTGACGCCGGCTTCTTCGAGCGAAGCAATGTATTTGGCACTGGTTCCAAAGATGGTAATTCCCAGTTCATCAGCCATGCGCAAGAGGGCATCCGGTGCGGGGTAAAACGGATTTCCGTCGAATAAAACCAGCGTGGCACCCGTTGCAAGGCTGCTTACCACCCAGTTCCACATCATCCAGCCACAGGTGGTAAAATAAAAGATGGTATCTTCCTGCTTCAAATCACAGTGCAGCCGAAGCTCTTTTAAATGCTGGATAAGTGTTCCTCCGGCTGAATGAACAATACTTTTGGGAAGTCCGGTAGTACCTGACGAATACATAATATACAACGGGTGATCGAAAGGAAGTTGTTCGAAATTCAATTCACTGTAATTTTTCCGGCCAAAGTCCTTAAAATCCTTTGCACCGGGTATGGCTTCGGGATTGTGGTTGCCTGTATAATCAACCATAACCACCTGCTCGACAGAGGGAAGTTTTTCCAGGATTCCCTTAAGTTTTTCCTGCGAATCGAAACGTTTTCCGTTGTAAAAATATCCATCTGCCGCAAAAACAACTCTTGGTTCAATCTGGGTAAAGCGGTCCAAAACGCCTTTTATGCCGAAATCAGGAGATGATGAAGACCAAACGGCTCCAATGGAAGCAGCAGCCAACATGGCAATTATGGCTTCGGGAATGTTCGGAAGAAAACCGGCAACCCTGTCACCTGCACCGACACCAATCCGGCGCAGACCATCTGCAATACGTGCAACTTCAAGGTAAAGCTCTTTCTGCGACAGCCGTCTGTCTGCTCCGTTTTCGCCCCTGAAGATAATGGCTGTTTTATCTCCCCGGTATTGCAAAAGATTTTCAGCAAAATTCATCCTGGTGCCTTCAAACCATCTTGCACCGGGCATTTTATGCGGATCATCCACAACTCTGACAGGCTTATTTGAATGTATGATTCCGGAGTACTCCCAGAATTCTCCCCAAAACTCCTCCGGATGTATCACGCTCCATTCGTGCAAAGCGCCGTAGGTTGGTTCTTTCAGACTAAATTTTTTACAGGCATTCTGCAGAAATTCATACATCTGCGACTGCCTCATGGTTTCGGGGTCAGGATGCCAGAGTGGAGGATTTTTCATAATCTCAGGTTTTAATTACGTTGCTGATTCAAAAGTCTGCTTTGTCTTTGAAACGTTTATAATTTGAAATCAAAGACTTATTATAGCCATTCGGGAATTGTTCCTTTATTCTTTCCAGCCAACTGTTCTGTGAGACCCGTCGCAGAAAGGCTTGATTTTGGAATGACCGCAACGGCAGAGATAAGTTGGGTTGGTTGCGTTCACTTCATTTCCTTTGGCATCAAGCAGTTTAAATTTCCCTGATACCATGTAGGGGCCATTGGTGAATGGCTTAATTTCTACTTTTTCCTTTTCGTCCATTTTCAAAGATTTTTATGATGTAAATTAAAGTGATAAAAACCAGTCATTAATCAGATTAACTGAACGGATCATCTTACCGCAGTATTTATTTAAAAATCGCTCTGTAAGCGGCTTATCCGGTGAAAGTGCCATTGCTGCCTGCAATGCTTTGTTCCCATCAAAATCCACATAAGCCATTCTTACAGTAAGTTCTTCGGGCTGACGACCAAAATCTCTTCCCGGCAGCATAGCCACGCCAGTTTCTTTCAGAATGACATCGCACATCTCCACAGAAGTATAAATATCTTTTCTAATGAGTTTTTCCCGGTAATAGCCGAAGTTGGGAAACAGATAAAATCCACCTTCAGGATAGGGCAATGTGATGTTGTTTTTTTGAAGCGATTGTGCAATGAACCTTCCAAGAGACCCAAGAATTTTTCTGGTGAACAGTAGATAATTTTCAATTTCCTTACCACCCTGAAATGCAGTAATTGCCGCATATTGGATAGGAGCAGAAGTAGCAGTGTAGGTTTCACTGGCCACGGTTGCCATTGCATTGAGCAGCCAACGCATGGATGATGGAAAGGTGAAAGTTCCGAGCCGCCAGCCTCCGGCACCACACCATTTGCTCAAACCACTGCTGAGAATAGTACCCTCGGGATAAAATCTTGAAATAGAAACATGCTGACCTCGGTGATGCAAAAGTCCGTAAATTTCATCCGATACCAGAATCACTTTGTGTTTTCGGGCTACGCGTGCAATTTCTCTGAGTTGCGCCAGCGTATAAGTAGCACCGGTGGGATTGTTGGGATAGTTTAAAATCACTACACGCGGACGCTCAGGATCAGCACGACAAATGATATCCAGCTTTTCGGGGGTAAGCATCCATTTGTCCTTTTCATAGGTGGGCACCCATGATACCGGCCTTCCAATGATCTGTGCCTGCGGTGAATAAGAAACCCAACTCGGAGTTGGAATAACTAAGTCACCATAATACACCATCTGCAAAAGAAAAATCAATTCCTTGGAACCCGGACCGATAATTACATCTTCGGCAGTAGAGTTTAAACCATGAGCTTTGCGGTTAAATTCTGCAATGGTCGCTCTGAGCTCAGGAAGTCCTTTTACAGGCAGATAATCTTTCTGAAAAGCATTTTCCTGTAATGCTTTAACTACAACTCGGGGAACCGGAAATGGCGATTGTCCCAATCCTAATCTATACACCTCTTTCCCTTCGCTGACAAGCTGCCTGCTGACCTCGTTTATGGCCAGCGTTGCCGATGTTTTCAATCCGCGTACGTTGAGGTTCAGACTTGCTGGCAGGTTACCGTTGTTGTTTTTCGACATAGCAGAAACATTGGTTTACAATCCTAAATGGCGTGAGATGACCAGCCGCTGAATTTCCGAAGTTCCTTCGCCAATTTGCAGCAGGCGCTGATCCCTGAAAATACGTTCGACATCGTAATCTTTCATCAGACCGTATCCGCCATGTATCTGTACCGCTTCATCAGCCACCTCTTTGGCAATCTCAGAACAATAAAGTTTGGCCATGGCGGCTTCTTTTCCAAAAGGTTTATTGTTGTCTTTCAGCCAGCAGGTACGATAAAGAAACCAGCGTGCATGCTCAATTTTCATTGCCATATCAGCCAGCTTGAACGCATTGACCTGAAATTTTGAGATCGGTTTCCCAAATTGTTTTCTCTCCTTCGCATATTGTATGGCCAGATCGAAAGCTCCCTGGGCAGCACCAAGTCCCATAGCTGCTATGGAGAGCCTTCCGTTGTCGAGTGTTGACAACATGATGTGTGACCCCTCTCCCACTTTCCCCAGCAAATTTTCCTTCGGAACACGGCAGTTGTCGAAATAAAGCTGTGCTGTATCCGAAGCGCGCCACATCATTTTGCCGTGCATAGGCATACGTGTAAATCCCGGTGTTCCTTTTTCAACAATAATGGTAGAATATTCTTTTTTACCATCTTCAAAAACTCTGGTTACAACCTGCACAGCAGAACCTACGGAAATATCAGCCGAACCGTTGGTAATAAAAATTTTTGAACCGTTGATTACCCATTCATTGCCTTCAAGCACGGCAGTGGTTTTTGATCCCCTTGAATCGGAGCCAGCCTCAGGTTCGGTAAGTCCGAAACCCCACAGTGCTTCACCTGTGCAAAGAGGGGGCAAATATTTCATTTTCTGTTCTTCAGTCCCGTAATAGTAAAGCGGACCAATTCCCAATGAGTTATGTGCAGCCAGTGTTGCTGCCTGACTTCCGTCAACGCGGGCAAGTTCTTCTACAGCGATGATATAGGAAAGCGTATCAAGTCCCTGACCACCATATTTTTCGGGTAAATACATCCCGAAAAGCCCGAGATCACCCATTTTTTTTGTCAATTCTTCCGAAAACGTGGCTTTTTCGTCCAGTTCTTTGGCTACCGGCCTGATTTCACGCTCGGCAAAATCCCGGACAGTGTCACGGATCATTTTTTGTTCTTCAGTCAGTTCGAAGTTCATTTTTTTATTTTTTATCAGATGATTATTCCAGTTCGATAAGTACGGCGGAAGAGTCAACCATGTCATGAAGTGCAACCAGGATTTTCTTCACGGTAGCATCTTTTCTAGCCAGGATATTGTTTTCCATTTTCATGGCATCAATCACTAACAGAATGTCTCCCTTTGAAACCGCGTCGCCTTCCTTCACATTAATTTTGAAAACCCTCCCAGGCAAAGGAGAAAAGACTTTATTTTCACCAGCAGCAAGAGTATCTTCATCCGAAGCAGCTTTCAGCCTGTGCTCAAGCAGGTCAGTCCGCATCATCTGAAATTCCCTGTTATTAATGACTACCCTGGCCATCCCTTCCTGTCCTGCTGAAATGGTCGCCGTATATGACTGGTCTTCGATCCTGAAATCCACTTCTGCATTCCCCAGGTGAAGAAGTTTTGCAGTGGTTTCAAACCCGTTGAATCCAAAGTGATAATCTCCTCTGAAATTTTTATTGACAATCACGGGAATGGTTTGGTTGTCGTAATGCAGATGAATGGTTTTCTGGTTTCGCCAGTAGCCGATTGCTGACCAGACATTGTTTTGCCGGACAGCATTCTGGTCAGTGTCGGTTGGCTTTTCGCTGAAGCTGTAAAGCAAATAGGCAATCATGGCGAAGGGATAATCCACTTTCTCTTTGCTGTAGGAATTTCGATTTATTGATGGTTTTTCGTTCACGGCTATAGTAGTTTTTGTTGATGCTTTGTATCTGGCTTTTTCGACTTCTTCCTCAAATCGTTTTTTGGCAAGTCCTGATTTATAATCCCGGTATTGGGTTTCGTGCATGGCAAATTCAAAAAGTTCTTCTTCGTTTTCACCCAGGCCCCATCCTTTTTCAATCATTTCACTGCGATATTTGTCGAGCACATCCGGGTAAAGGTCCTGTGGATTACCGGTATAAAACTCACGTTTTTGCTGTTTTGCCATTTCGACAATTTCCGGTGCCAGCTCACCGGGGAGCTTACCTGCGCGGCCAAGGATCATGGCCCAGGTGTTTTCGTCCATCATCGAATAGCGTGCTTCTCCTTTGGCAAGTTGAACAATATTGAGCAATGCCACATTTTTCACATACTGGCTGAATGGCGTTACGAGTGGCGGATATCCAAGTTTTGGCCAGACGTAGGCCACTTCGTCGAAAAGTTTTACCAGCAGTTCATCTTCATTGAGTTCAGGTTTACCTGCTGCTTTCAGCGACATATTTATACCCTGGTGGACGCCTTTAAGGTCGGCCATAAGGCTGCCCATCATTCCGCCGGGTAAGCCTGATTTGACCAACAAGGAAGAAAGATAACGGTTTTTCGGATCAATAAAATAGCCCAGGAAGTCGTCAATAAAACTCTGGGTAAGATGCCGGGCTTCCATATAGGCTTTCATATTGATTTCGGGAACGTCGAAACCGGCATCTTTCAGCATACTCTGGATGGTTATCACATCAGGATGAACCATTCCCCACGAAAGAGGTTCCATTGCCACATCCACGTAATCGGCACCGGCTCTTGCAACTTCGAGCATGGAAGCAACCGAAAACCCGGGACCTGAATGACCGTGGTACTGGACTATTGTTTCAGGATGCCGCTGCTTAATGGATTTCACCAGCTTACCGAGTGTTGCCGGTCGTCCTATACCGGCCATATCTTTCAGACATATCTCATCAGTACCAAACCCGACAGCCTGGTCAACGATACCCATATAGTAATCCACTGTGTGTATGGCAGAATGGGTGATAGAAAGAGCTGCCTGGGAAATCATCCCGGCTTCTTTTGCGTATTTGATCGAGAGTTCAAGATTGCGGGGATCGTTTAAACCGCAGAACGAGCGGGCAATATTGGTACCCTGTGCTTTTTTAACCCTGAACATAAGATGTCGCACATCGGCAGGAACAGGGAACATGCGAATGCCATTGAGCGCACGTTCGAGCATGTGGGTCTGAATACCGGCTTCGTTAAAAGGTTTGGTCCATTCGCGCACCGCATTATTCGGGTTTTCACCATAAAGCAGATTGACCTGCTCAAAAGCTCCACCATTGGTTTCGATGCGTGAAAAGCAACCCATGTCAATAATCACGGGAGCTATCTTTTTCAACTGGTCAACCCTTGGGACGTATTTTCCGGAGGATTGCCACATATCGCGGTATATCAGGCTGAATTTTATCTGTTTTTTAGTCATCATGTTTTTTTTCATTAAATCTTTTTAGTCCATTCCGGTGGTCGTTTTTCGAGAAATGATGCCATCCCTTCCTGCCCTTCGGCAGATGCCCTCAACGTGGCAATCAGCCGTGCCGAATAATCAATGGATTCGTCAAAAGTCAGCTTGTTGTAAAGGTCATAAATAAGCTGTTTACAGGCTTTCATGGCTTGAGGGCCGCTGGTCAGTAACTGGCTGACAGTAGTATTTACCTGTTCTTCAATTTCCTCGGCGGGAAGAGATTTATTTACCAGTCGGAAATGTTCTGCTTCTTTTCCGGTAAACCTGCGTCCGGTGAGCATCAGATCGCGTGATGCAAATTCGCCGATGCGTTTAACAATATAGGGTGAAATGGTAGCAGGAACAATACCCAGTTTTACTTCGGCAAAAGCAAATTTTGTATCATCGGTGCAGTAAACAAAATCACAGGAAGCAAGCAGTCCGTTGGCCCCGCCGATGGCAGCTCCCTGCACCACTGCAATCACCGGCTTTTGACAGGTGTAAATCACATTGAAAGCCCGCGCCAGCTTCAGGCTGTCCTGATAGTTTTCGTCGTATCCGAATTCGGCGATACCTTTCATGTAGTTCAGATCGGCACCTGCGCAGAAGGACTTTCCGCGACCTCTGAGCACCACTATTTTTACCTCCGGATTGTCGTTCAGTGTTTCGAAAATGTCGATGATCTCGGCGATCATCCCGGCATTCATGGCATTGTGTTTGTCGGGACGGTTTAGCCAGACAGTTCCTACTGTGCCATTTAGCTCAAAATCAATGTTATTGTATGTTTTCATACCTGTTTTCAGCATTTGAAAAATGATTACATCCTGAACACCCCGAATTTCTGGTCGGCAAACTGCCGGTTAAGTGACATGGATATTCCCATTGCGATGATGTTCCGTGTGTCGGCCGGATCAATAATGCCATCGTCCCAGAGTCGGGCAGTGCTGAAATAGGCCGATCCTTCCTCGTCATATTTCTCAATGATGCTTTTGCGCAGTGCATCAACTTCATCCTGTGGCATTTCTTTTCCTTTGGCAGCATATTGATCCTGTTTTACCGTAACGAGCACACCAGCAGCCTGGTTTCCGCCCATCACTGATATTTTGGCATTCGGCCACATGAAGAGCAACCTTGGATTATAGGCCCGGCCGGCCATTCCGTAGTTTCCGGCTCCAAATGAACCACCAAAAATTACCGTAAATTTGGGAACATTGGCATTGGCCACAGCATGAACCAGTTTGGCACCGTCCTTGGCAATCCCTTTTCGCTCAAACTCTTTCCCGACAATAAAACCTGCAATATTTTGCAGGAAGAGCAAAGGTATTTTACGTGAAGTGCACAACTCGATGAAATGCGCACCTTTGAGTGCTGACTCCGAGAAAAGTATTCCGTTGTTGGCCAGGATGCCCACCGGAAAACCCATGATCCTTGCAAAGCCAGTAACCAGTGTTTGTCCGTATTTCTCCTTGAATTCATGAAACTTACTACCATCCACGATGCGCATGATGATCTCGCGCGGGTCAACTATCTTGCGAAGGTCAACAGGAGCAATGCCATAGAGCTCTTCCGGATCATACAGAGGTTCTTCAACCGTTGAAATATCAAGTACCTGACGGGGTTTTCTCTCAATATTCCTGAAAATGTTGCGACAGATCTGGATGGCGTGGGTATCGTTTTCGGCCAGATGATCGGCCACACCGGAAATAGAAGTATGCACTTCACCACCGCCGAGCTCTTCGGGTGTAACTACCTCACCGGTAGCTGCCTTCACCAGCGGTGGGCCTCCAAGGTAGATGGTTCCCTGCTTTTTCACAATGATGGTTTCATCACTCATAGCCGGAACGTAAGCCCCGCCTGCAGTACACATTCCCATCACTATGGCTATCTGGGGTATTCCCATTGCCGAAAGCTGCGCCTGGTTATAAAAAAACCTCCCAAAGTGATCGCGGTCAGCAAAAACATTGGCCTGCTCAGGCAGAAAGACCCCGCCGGAATCCACCATGTACACACAGGGAAGGTGGTTTTCCATTGCAATCTCCTGCGCACGAAGGTGTTTCTTGATGGTTTCCTTTATGTAGGTACCGCCTTTTACCGTAGCATCGTTGGCTATGATGACGGTTTCGTGCCCGTGTATCACACCAATTCCGGTGACTATTCCGGCTGAAGGATGCTCGTTGTCAAAAATATTGAAAGCAGCCAGTGGCGACAATTCAAGAAACGGAGTGTTGGGATCAACCAACTTGTCAATCCGTTCGCGGGCAAGCAGTTTGCCTCTCGATTTGTGCAACTGGATAAACTTTTCCGGTCCGCCGCGTGTATTGTCTGCGGTAATTTTTCTGAACTCAGTCAGTAGTCTTAAAAAATCTTCCCTGTTTTTTCTGAACTCGTCAGAACGAACATCAATTCTGGTTTCTAATGTGAACACGGTGAATATTTTTAGTTTATATTAATTGATATTCAAAGTTTTAACTGTAAAGAACTGATTCTAATCACCCTGCTTTTTGCACACAAAGAGCCGGGCAGTTCTCCCGGCTCATAACGATCAGTTGGTGTATAATTTCGAATTATCCACAAAAATGAGGTATTCCTTAATTTTCCCTTCCTTCATCCTGAAGGTATTGGAAAACCAACATGAATAGGTTGATCCGTCAAGACGGGTGTAAGTAACCCGACCATTCATCACAATTGCTCCCGGCACTTCCCATGCTTCGATTTGGTCGTGCCTGGTACTGCGGATGCTTTTGAAGAACCCTTCGAGGAAAGGAACAATATTTTGTTTTCCCACTACTTCAGGATTATTCGAAAACCTGAACACAGCATCATCAGTCATCAGTCCGGCAAGGGCTTCGGCATCACTGTTATCAACGGCTGTAAAAGCAGATTGAACGATTTTATCTTTATTCATACATTCATTAATTTTTGATAATGTTAAACTTTCCATAGTCCAGAATTTTCTGGCTGTCGGAGACGGTAAAAATATAAGTCCCCGACGGATATTTAACAGTATTCAGCACTATTGGTTCACCGGCATAGATCAGTTTGTCCGTGATTCGGCCGTCGGCTGCAAGTATCTGAATAAGAAGGGTATCGACCTTATCGGGCATGATAATGGAAAACATGATCTGATTGCCGGCAGGATTAGGTGCTACGGTGGTTATGGATGACAGCCGGAAAGGTTCTTCACTTATGCTTGTCCACAGCAGCCACTCGTCGAAAAGCTCCTGAAGTACATCAATGGGTTCTACGCCATAAGGTGTGGAAGGCACAAGCAGGTGACACCAGAAATCTCCGGGCTGATTGTCAGGTTTGGCCACACTGATAAAGGCCGAGAGCGAAGAAGTGCCTTCGTTCATGCACCGGGTATCGGCACCCGGCACCTTTGCTCCCTGAAGTGCTGCCATCAGTTTTTCGGGCAGTGTTCCTTCAGTATTCAAAAAACGAGCCTCCATACTGTCGAGGATTTGCTGACCGAGCAGGATATTGCCCTGAATAGCGTAATTGGGACCTGTGATGTGGTTCTTGTAGTCCATGCAGTTGATCCCTGTAAAAGCTGCACTGCGCGGTGCTCCTGTTTCATCGGTATCCACAATGCCGTACTGTCGGATCTGAGGGTTGTTTTGTACATCGTTGGCAATCAGCCAGTCGATGATTTCCTGTGGTGAAAGACCTTCCAGCATACGATTATGCGCATTTTGCTGGTTGGTTGCATTCCAGTAGGATTGTGTATGAATGGCCCCTTTGCCGGGAATTACATCACTGATGATAAGCACCCCGCCCTGAATGGCTGACTCGTCGATGCAGGAAGCCCCTGCTCCTCCAATTTCACCGGTAAGCGTGTCAACAGCAACGATCGAAAAAGTATCCTGCGCCCCAAGATGTTGATAAATAATACCCAACACCAATATCCATAAAAAGTGTTTTTTTATACGCATGTTAAAATGATTGATTAACCTCTTTCCCCCTCACTTTACCGGATTCAGATTAACATGATCCGGCCGGTAAATGAAAACTGATCTGATTGTTCTGTGCTGAAATACGCCCGTTGATTTTCACCTCCCAATGATTGTTAACAGCGAACAGATCAAATTTTTAGTCCTGTAAAAATAATCAGTATGTCAGCTCAGCCGGCAAAATCTACCTTTTTTAACAAAATTTAAAGACGCTCCCGGGGATAAAAAAATGGATTGATGAACAGTCAGAACGGGTCATTGACATACGGCCAAACCGAACAGAAGCGGGTTGACAATTGAAACCGAAACATCAGATTTTCATCCGGCAGAAAATCTCAGGCGACTTTATTAGTATCCTTAGAGGAACAGATGCTGCTCCCTGATCAGATCATTCACGGTTTTCACCGGATTGAAGGTAATGACAGGCACTTCCACGAAAACGGTTATCCATCCGGCCATGGCGCCATTCCACAACCCGGGCAGTTCCTGTGCTTTCAGGTCGCGGCCGTCTTTTGACTTGACGGATATAAAACCGGTTGAAGGGTCAATATAATGGTGCAGGTCGAAAGCATTGCCCTTATAATCCCTCACTGCACAAACCAGGTCAACAGGATTGAAGTGTGTGGCTTCTCCGGCAATCTGCTCCTGCACGGGGTCTTTCATATTGATTTGTGAAGATTCGACAATCTGCAGCGATACTTCACCTGCGTTGTCTTTTACCCAGAAAGGCCCGCCGCCGGGTTCTCCTTCATTTTTCACCATACCACAAACCCTCATGGGGCGATTGAGCCTTTTGAACAGATAGCTGCACTTTTCTGCCAGCGACAACTTGTCAAAATTTTCACTCAGTTCGAGCATCAGGTCTTTTACGACAAATTCAGTTATTTCATTAAGCTCGGGCGCACTCACGCGGTTGGCTTCAAGCTGCCGGAGAAAACTATGGGTTTTTTCCTGAAGCATCAGCAGGAGTCCCCCAATCACCCGCTTGTAAAGATAAGTTGGTTCCTTAAGTCTGTCGGGAACAACATTATCAATATTTTTTATAAATATAATGTCTCCTCCGAGATCATTCAGGTTTTCGATCAAAGCGCCATGTCCGCCGGGTCTGAACAACAGGTTTCCATCCTCATCCCTGAAAGGGTTGTTGTTCATATCTACGGCAATGGTATCAGTGGACGGCTTCTGTTCTGAAAAACTTATCGAGTATTTCACTTTATAGGATGATTCGTAGCCTGCCTGGCGGCGTTCAATAAATTCCCTGAATTTTGGCCTGTGCTCGGGAGAAACCGTAAAGTGAATGTTCACCTCTCCTTTTTCGCTTCGGGCATAGTGAGCACCTTCAACCAGGTGTTCACCAATGGCCATTCTCGAAAATCCGTCGTATTGGTGAAACATCAGCAGACCTTTCGGTAAATCAGCATATCCAAGCCCTTTTCCGGTAAGCAGATAATGGATGACCACGTCATATTTCTTTTCTTCCATCAACGTGGAAAACTGCAGATGATCCCTTTCCAGCACGGCTTTCAAATCGCGGATAAACGCAAAACGCTGAATATTCTTCAAAAAGTGATATACCGAATTGAACGACTTGTCAGCTTCAAGACGCGCAATGGCTGCATCACTTCTGTCGTACCAACCGAGAAACTCAAACAAATGTTTGAACATCCTGCTGGCTGCACCCGAAGCAGGCACAAATTTCAGCACATTTCGTTGTGGTGAGAACTGCTGATAAAAGTCCACATAATCATTCAGTGCAGATTCCCGTAGCACATGAATACCTTTCCCTTTGACGGCAGGCGCAATCAGCCGGATATAAGGAAAACCCCTTTTAAAATTTTCAATCTGCTGTTCAATCTGCTTTTGGGTCATCCCCCTGCGTCTGATCTGTTCCGAATCTTTCTGTGTGAACATTGTCATAGGTTTTAAGAATTGATGATTTGCCATGCAAAGCTAAAATAATTTTTTTATGCTAAATATTCGGCTTCTAAAAAATAAATCTTACTTTTGCAGCCCGAAAATGCCCAGGTGGTGGAACTGGTAGACACACCAGCTTGAGGGGCTGGCGCCTTCACGGGTGTGCAAGTTCGAATCTTGTCCTGGGCACTAAACAAAAAAGCCTTGCCATGTGCAGGGCTTTTGTTTTATACTCCGGTTTCGCTTTTGGTTAAATATCAGGCTCTTCGCTCAGCATTCGGTCGTTTTCACTGCCAAAAAGCTGATAATGCAAAACTTTGAGTACATTCACCACCCTGAAACCCCAGTGCGATCTGAACAACTCCCGGATTGCCCATACAGCAGCCACTTTAGCATCGCGCAAAGGCTTCTGGTAAAGAATCACAAAATCCTTCATGTCCTGATAAATGTCGGCCAGATTATCCGACAGGCTTCCTTTGATAAGGTCGTTGGTGGAATTATCGTTTTCGGTAAACCAATATTCATCGGTGTTACCAAATTTTGAACGCAGGTCATTAAATACCGACTGCCATTGCTCTTCGGTAACATACTTTTCGTTCGAAGCAATATCGTCCGGTTCCACCGACGGCAATACCGTTCCGCGTACATAAAGCAGCGGTAATGCTTTTTGCAGATATTCCCTTATCTCTTCAGTGCTGTATCTGTCCGACTCTTCGATAAAAACACAATATTTGTGTGCTACTGCCAGAAACTCAAGTACAAAAGGTGAATATACCGGTTCCTGCAAAATTTCTTCCTGCTCGTTCATTGTTACTTTCTTTCAAGTTTAAATTATTTGTTTATCCGCCGGCAGCCTTTGCCCTGTATCCCAAACCTTTCAATATTTCCAGCACCTTTTCCCGCATTTCTCCCTGAATAATGATTTCACCATCTTTCGCCGACCCACCTGTACCACATTTTGTTTTAAGCATCCTGGCCAGTTCATTCATGGCTTCATCACTTCCGGCGAAACCTGTTATCAGTGTTACTGCTTTTCCTTTTCGCTGCTTCCGGTCAATCCACACACGCAGGTTTTGATCTTGCGGAGGAAGAGTTTCGATCTGCTCATCCGCTTCGTTTAGTCTGACCAAATCCTGGTTGGTTGAATAAACAATGTTTCCGGTGATCTTTCTGTTTTTAGACATATCCTTTTCTTGCAAAAATAAATAAGTTTACAATGGATGGTTAAACCTTGTTCTCTCTAAAATTTAATATTACAGATGTCAATCGCCCGGTTTTCATTGAAATCAAGCATGGCGTTGATCAGCATAAATTTATTAAACCGGATCAGGTCAGATATTCTGATTTCCTGTGCAATAGCAATTTGGTTATCCAGTAACCGCTGCCGGCACGTGCCCGTTAGCAATGGACGGTCCGGTGTAACCCAGTTTTTTCCGTCATAAAAGAGAATATTACAATAAGAAGTGTCGGTGATAAAACCATTCTTCACTATCAGCACATCATCATACACTCCTTTATAGGAAAGCAGTTGATTAAGATTTTTACGGTTGGCAAATTTGAAGGAATAATTCACTTCATCATCGTAAACAATTTTCAGTGTGTCAAGCTGGCGGGGCACATATTTCTCAAATTCGATCTTTTCAACAGAAGGGCCATAAACTATCCGGCATTTGTATGTTCCTTCTTCAATCCAGTCAGGAATTACGACCAATTCATTTAAAACAGGAACTTCTGATGATGGAAAAAAATCCTTCATCGTCCGGAACATCCTGAGCTGGTGATAGACAGGGTTCTGGATAACTCGACACTCTACCTTAATCGTTTCGAGGAATTGGAACATAAATTTTCTGGATCAGTTCTTCATATTCTTTTTCAACATCGCTCATCGAAGTAATTCCACCTCCACTTTTAAACCAAAGTTGCCCATTTTCATTTTCGATAAAACGGATCATTACGGCACTATTAAGGTTCTCTCCGTCAAAAACACCAAAAATTCCTGTATAAAAACCACGTTGGTAATTCTCAACCTTCCTGATGATCTCAACAGTCTTTTTCTTTGGTGCACCCGTTATGCTCCCTGCGGGCAGCAATTTAAGCAGAATTTCACCCAGCTGCGACTTGAAATTCTTCGGCAGAGTTCCGCTAATCCTTGAGCTGAGCTGATATAAATTGCCTTTGTGGGTATGTAAAAGGTCTAAATATCGAAAATTTTCAACAAAAACATCTTCTGAAACCATCGCCAGGTCGTTGCGGATCAAATCTACAATCGTGTTGTGTTCTGCTGTTTCCTTCACATCACCAAGCAATATTTCATCTGCTCCCGGGATTGAAGCGTCAATGGTTCCTTTCATAGGACAGGAAGATATCACTCCATCTCTTATTTCGACAAAGGTTTCCGGCGAAAACACCACAAAACGATCACCGAAAAGAAGTTTGTATTTTGCATCACTCAAATAAAAAACGCTCTCCAGATTCAGCGATGTTTCAAGCAAACTTTTGAATGTCAGATTAATCAGGTAAGTGTTCCCCTTTTTTATCTCTTTCTGCACAGCCTCAAAAGCAGAGCAATAGATGTCAAATTCAGGTGGAAAGAAATTAAAATAGAAATCTTTTTCAAATACCGGATAAGTCTCTTTAAAGGAATAATCAGGGCTTTTAAAACGTATCCCGGCAGGTAATTCATCCAAAGTGAATACTTCAGGCATTCGTAAATCAAAATCGATTACAAACAAAAAAGGAGTGCCGGATGTAGCCAGTTTGTTTACTTTTGAAACAAATTTATTTAGCAATTTTCTCATTGATGAAATTACTGCTTGTAGACAATTACGATTCCTTCACATACAATCTGGTAAATATTTTGCGCAAATGTAATCATCTCAGCATTGATGTGAAGCAAAGCAGGGATGTTCAGCTTGAAAAAGTCAAAGATTTCGACAAACTCCTGTTTTCACCCGGACCAGACGTGCCTCATGAAAATGATATCATGGCACAAATTATTGCGGCGTACCAAAACCAAAAAAGCATACTTGGTATTTGCTTAGGCTTTCAGGCAATCGGAATGTATTATGGAGCAAAGTTGAAAAACCTGAACACAGTTTATCATGGGATTATTGTCACAATATCACCTTGTGTTCCTGACGAGTCATTGTTTATTGGGATCGGATCACCGTTCAGCGCAGGATTGTATCACTCCTGGGGAATTGCAGAGGAGGCATTTCCGGCAATACTCCGGATCACGGCCAAATCAGCTGATGGTCGCATTATGGCTTTAGCTCACAGGAATTTTGATGTCAGGGGGGTTCAGTTTCATCCCGAATCTGTTATGACTCCGGATGGCAGTAAAATGTTGAACAACTGGTTAAAAACATGATTTATTAATATCTACAAGTGCATTTAAAAAATCAGTTCTGATTTTCTTGTATGACTGATCATTTTGAATTTTTTGACACAACAGTTATCCGTTGCTTTATACTGTTGCCTGATGCTTTCCGGTTATTTAATTTATAGCTGCTTTCATGAATTATTTCATTGCCAGATCAAATCGATACTTTGGCCATCTCATTCATAGCTTCATCACTTCCGGAAAAACTTGTAATAAGTGTTACTGCTTTTCCTTTTCGCTGCTTCCGGTCAATCCACACACGCAGGTTTTGATCTTGCGGTGCAATTTTTGCCTGCTGCTCGTCTTCAGCCTGAAGGTTCATCAGGTCAGGATTGGTAGAATAGACAAGATTGCCCGGCAGGTTTCTCTTTTTTACCATCGACATTTTTTTGACAAAAATAATATTCTCATGCTTTGCTGCAAAAAGGTCTCCGGCAATTACCCAAACAGATTTTCCAATGCGTATTCATAGCTCACTTCAGTTTCCATTCCCGGATTTTACAATTTATTACTCTACTGTCTGACAAATCTCTAATTCCGATCCTGCGGGACTTGCACCTATTTCGTAACCTCTTCTCTACCCATATTTTATCCCTAACGGGACTGCCCCATCGGGGCAAAATACAGGCAGGAGCTGCTGAAAAACCACAAAAGCCCATTTTGAAAGCAAATATTTCGGTACGCCTGTCCCGCCTTTCGGAGCTGCACCTTAAAAATTCCTTGTAATCCTTTGTTCTACCAATATTTCGCCACGCTTGTCCCGACTAATTCGGGGCTGTGGCTGAAAATCGCAGGTGCAG
>RZYY01000395.1 GCA_009930115.1 Sphingobacteriia bacterium
TTCCAAACACAGCGTCCTGAAAAATCATAAACCTCGAGTATACCAGATCCTTCAAGTGATTCTGAAATCAACGAGAATGAACCAGTTGATGGATTTGGGACCACTGTCAGTCTTTCCAATTCAGGGCTATCCTCCACCATTGAAGATCTGGAGCTTTCCTCTGCTTCGCACAAATTTATATAATCGGTTTCAAACGGATCATAATATGCAGCAATAATACGCGCTTTATACACGGCTTCTCCCTCTGTAAACGGGCACATCGCAGCAATTTCACGAATGCGGTCAATTGTTGAAACCGGCAATAAATCATATCCGGAATCTGCAACCAAAATCAAATATTCGTTGATTTCTTTTTCCAATTCATCCATTACCGATTCCGGATTAACATTCTGGTTTAAAATCAATGCCTCATTTGTCAATTCCGACTCGCGAAGTAACTGAACACTGTCCAGCAAACCAGTTGCTTTGCTGCTTAATGTGTCAATAAATTCAAAAAGAACAGAATCTGATTCAAGTTGAGGATTATTCTTTACAACTTTATTCATCCCTTTCTTTACCCACTGACCATGTTCAACAGGTATCTGAAACATATCATAAGTCACGGTTTTTTGCGCTTTTTCAATCGGATCTATAATGATTTGCTGTGGACACTGATAAACATTTGGAGCTATAGAAACTAGTGTTGAAAAATATGGATCACCAGGATCGTAAGAAAACCAATATGAGCTAACATTTCTACAAAACATTTGGTCAGGAGATACTACATTGATTGGTGAAAATTGTTGTCTCGAATTCGCAATCCCCACCCACTGATTATCGGCCGGGTGTGTAGCATTGCCAAGATCGCCGGTATAGCCCGAGTTCTTTGTGTAAATACCGTAGTAACTTTTTACAAAATCATTGTTGGTGATGGTGGCCATGGGGTTGGCTCCCGCAATTATCAGACTGGTGCCGGTTTTGCGGATCACATTGCAATTGAGGGTTGCAGACCATGTGTTTTCTATATGAATTCCGGTATTTATATCACTTGATGCGCCTGGTTGGTTACCATTAAACGGCACCGGCGTAATAGTATTGCTCGAAATCACAGGTGCGTAACAGTTCAACGAGCGGATTCCGTAGTATTTCAGTGGTCCGCCTGATGTGCGAAGGTCGTTGATGGTGTTGTAATTCTGATTGTTCATGATTGATCAGCGATTGTTCAAATTTATTAATTTTTTGAATAAATATTCAAAAGCGAAAAGCACAAAGATTTCTTTTGTCTTTTTCCTTTTGTCTTTTACCTCACCAGCGTCACATTCCCCCTCTTCACCACCGTCTCCTCATTCAATAAAACCGCCTCCACATAATACGTGTACACCGCCTGTGGTG
>RZYY01000029.1 GCA_009930115.1 Sphingobacteriia bacterium
CCCTGCTTCAGATATATAATGTTCAAGTCCTGGCCGCTCTTTTCTTGGATTGAATTCTTTGCGTCCGGTTCCCAGTGAAATGGTATTATAACCAGCAGCCATATATATTTTTCTTTGCATTTTTTTCATGAGCTATCCCTCCTTAATTTAGAAAGTTATTAATTGGACCATAAGCATGGAAAAAACCAGTGAGCATAACTGTATTCACATCCTCATCACTATTGGCAACTCCACTATTGACCAGTTGTTTACCTATTTCGGCAGATCGTTGGTGATATTTCTTAGCCAGGTTTGCACCGCTGGTCTGCATCTCTTTTAACCCATCAAAATGAGCTTTTAAAAGCAAATCCTTGCTTTTCGAAAAGTTAACAGATTTCCATGGCTGATAGGCATCGGGCAAAGGCCCGAGGTAATCGTCACATTTACCTGAAAGCTCAGCCACAGGAACATAAATGCGTTGTTTAAGATCATAAATTGCAACCGGTTTTCCTTTTTCGTATTTTAAAATCCCATCTTTCTGCGATCCATCTGAATTTTGACCCCCTTTAATTCCCAAATCAAAAAGCTGATCCAAAACCGGGCTGTGCAGGTTTTCATTTTCGTGATAGGGGTTCATTACGGCCATGATAAATCTTACAACATCAATCCCGACATAATCAATCAGTTGAAAAATACCCATTGGTCGTACAAGAAATTCCTGGGAAATTTTGTTTATGATGTAAACAGATTCTGCAAAGGAAAACTTATCTGTCAGTTTCTCAGCTTCGGCAATACCGTGCAAAGCATCACGCATGAAGTGACCATTTCCGATAAATCCGGCAAAATCATTAGACGGAACTACAACTTTTTTCAGGTTGGCAGCATAACTCCTTGCAAAATTTTTCATCTCTTCATGATTATGACTGATGGTAATCAGTTCAACCAGTTTTTGCACTGCCGGAGGGTTATAAAAATGGAATCCCAGAATTCGTCCGTCAAGTCCTGCCTCACTATTCAGCACATTTATAGGAATTGAGGAGGTATTTGTAAAGAACCAGGGTTTGTTTGGGTTGTTTTGCTCAATTTGTTTGAAGATTTTAACCTTCAATCCAGGATTTTCTGCAATGGCTTCAAAAATGATATTTGACCCATAGGCAGTTTCGATAGCAGTTACCGGCCTCACAATGTTCATCACATCGAAAATATACTCATCAAGGATTTCGCTGTTTTCGATCAAATCGGGGCGGTAAGCATATACTGACCGCAACCAGACCATTTTTTTTTCAGCAATTTTGCGCACCTGAACTCTCAGGTACTTCATAAGCCCTGCCAGCCCCTCTTCAGAAAGGTCAATAGCATTAAGAACAAAGGTTTTGCCTTTATTCTCGGGCTTCAGGCTAAGGTTGGCCATTTCAACCGCTGTCAGGAGCAGAATGCCGCTGCCCATTTTTCCGGCAGCTCCCAGCACACTTACTTTTTGTAGTCTTTCGTCGTAACTCATGTTCAATTTATTTGTATTTATCTAAGTTAATAGGTTTATCTCTGGCAAGATGAAATCTGAATTTAGTTTTATTTCGGCTTTTTGGGAAAAGTTTACAAAGGATTATTCCCAATTTGGTGCAACTTTATCCAAAAAGGCTGTCATACCTTTCTTCCCCTCATTACCATTTCCGAATAGGGAGCCAAAATGCACCGCTTCAAGTTCACAACCATCTTCGAATTTCCCCTCAAGTCCCTTTCTTACAACACTTTTGATGAGTTTCACCGCTTTAGGTCCTTTAGAAGCAATAAGTTTTGCTATTTTCAAGGTTTCATCTACAAGGACTTCAGGTTCAACTACTTTTTGTACAAGACCGATTCTTAAAGCATCATCAGCACCTATCATTTCAGCGGTCATAAGCAGAAAAAGAGCATCAGCTAAACCGACTAGTCTGGGCAGGCGCTGAGTGCCTGCATATCCCGGAATAAGACCAAGATTTACTTCGGGTTGGCCAAATCTGGCTTTTGAACTGGCAATTCTGAAGTCGCAACCCATAGCCAACTCAAGACCACCACCTAGAGCAAATCCGTTTATGGCAGCAATCACAGGTATTTCCATTTTTTCGATACTCCTGAATGTGTTTTGCCCTAAACGGGAAAATTCACTTCCTTCTTCCTGATTTTTACTTACCATTTCCGCAATATCAGCTCCTGCTACAAAAGCTTTCCCTTCGCCTGTAATCACCATTACCCGAATATCCGGCATACTACTGATTTTTTTGATCATGGCATCCATTTCGTTGAAAAATCTGGTGTTTAAAGCATTCAGGGCTTTTGGCCGGCTTATGGTAACAAGCGCTATATTGCCATCAAGGGTTAGTTGAAGAATTTCAAAATCCATAATCAATTGTTTTAGAAATTTTTTTCAATAATAGTAAAAATCAATTAAACCAAACCATAATTTTTTCGTTCAAACTCAAAACCAATGGTGTGTTTAAAAGATCTGAAAATACTGCTTTTGCTGATGTCCCTGGTAATTCTTCTATCTTCCAGCGGCCTGAATATTTATAACCATTCGTGCAATTGCTGCCATCGGTTTGATAGATCACTCACGAATTTCAGCGATTATTGCAAAAATCACAATACAACCTCCTGCGACCTGAACAACTATCCTCAAAACTGTTGCACCAGTCAGCATGATGATGCAAAGAAACATAATTGTCAATCAAAAAATTGCAGCAACTACAATCATCATTCTCTAAAATTATCAGAGAATTTTAATCGTCCTGAAAAAAATAATGTTCAACCGAATAATTCAGTTTTATTAATTCTTAAAATATTATTAAGATTTAAAAATGAGACTGTTACAAACTTTAACATAAGCTTTGAAGAAATATCTTTACCTCCTCCTCTTTTCATCGGCAAATCGTTCGTTGTTTTTGCTTATGCATTCAAATTTCACTCCGCACCCTATATTCCTGCCTGAGGTGTTTAGCTGATCACTTCTAAAGTCTTTCAGCTTTTTCCGATTTTTGTTTCAGAGAAAATGTTTTAGATATCCTGAGCGGGTTTCATCAATTTTCATTTTAAACAAGAATCAATTTCAAACAAGTTGTAGCAGTGGAATTGTTGTTTAAAACAGCCATATCTGCATGAAACAGTGCCAAACAACAATCATTAGTTTCAGCCGAACAAAACTTTAAAAAGTTTTCGGTGCTTAATAAAGTCGTTATTTTTGCAACCTGTTAATTCAACTCGGAATATTTATGGAAACAATAAAGCAGTCAAAGGTTTCTGAACTATTAAAAAGTGTCGATTTCAACAAGGAAGTAAATGTAAAAGGCTGGGTCAGAACAAAACGCGGAAACGCTGCTGTAGCTTTTATTGCCGTCAACGATGGCTCAATTATTCACAGCATACAGGTGGTGGTTGACCTGAAAACTTTTGATGAAGAACTGATAAAGCGTATCACCACAGGTTCCGGAATATCAGTTACAGGAAAGCTTGTAGAATCACTTGGCAAAGGACAAAGTGTTGAAATTCAGGCATCTGAAATTATTTTGTACGGAACGTCAGATCCTGAGACTTATCCTTTGCAAAAAAAGGGACACAGTCTTGAATTTTTACGTGAGATTGCTCATCTCCGTCCACGCACCAATACTTTTGGAGCAGTGCTTCGAATTCGTCATGCTTTGGCCTTTGCCATTCATAAATATTTCAACGACAGGGGGTTTTATTACCTTCATACACCCATCATTACAGGCTCTGATGCCGAAGGAGCCGGTGCAATGTTCAGAGTAACCACACTGGACGCAAAAAATCCACCTTTACTCCCTGACGGAACTGTAAATTTTAAGGAAGATTTCTTCGGAAAACCGACAAATCTTACTGTTTCAGGACAACTTGAAGCTGAGTTGGGCGCATTGGCACTTTCACTTGTTTACACTTTTGGCCCCACCTTCAGGGCTGAAAATTCCAATACTCCCAGGCATCTGGCTGAGTTCTGGATGATTGAACCCGAAATGGCTTTTTACGATATTCAGGACAACATGGATTTGGCCGAAGATTTTCTGAAATTTTTGGTTAATTATGCATTGGAATATTGTTCCAACGACCTTGAATTTTTAAACAATATGTACGACAAAGAGCTGCTGGCCAGACTAAAATCAATCGTTGATCTGCGATTCGAGCGGCTAAGTTATAACAAAGCGATTGACATTCTGCAGGCTTCCGGCAGGAAGTTTGAATTTCCTGTGAAATGGGGCGTTGACCTTCAGGCCGAACATGAACGCTATCTGGTTGAACAGCATTTCGAAAAACCAGTCATCCTCACCGATTACCCAAAAGAAATCAAAGCCTTTTACATGAAACAGAATGATGATGGCAAAACCGTTCGCGCAATGGATGTCCTCTTCCCCAATATTGGTGAGATCATTGGTGGTTCGCAAAGAGAAGAAGTGCCCGAAAAACTTCTTCAGCGATGCCAGGAAATGCATATCCCACAAAAAGATATCTGGTGGTATCTTGATACCCGGAAATTTGGCACAGTGCCACACAGCGGTTTCGGCCTTGGTTTCGAACGCATGGTACTGTTTGTTACAGGAATGAAAAATATCCGCGACGTCATTCCATTTCCCAGAACACCCCAAAATGCAGAGTTTTGATAACACATACTATTATTCATTTTGATTATTAACTTTGCAAAAGGATAATAATTAAAAAATGGGGAAGCAGGGATTAATACAAAAACTTGCCTTACAGCAAAAGCTCTCGCCACAGCAAATCCTTCTTATGAAGATGCTGCAAATCCCTACTATTGCCCTTGAACAAAGAATCAAACAGGAAATTGAAGAAAACCCCGCACTTGACGAACTGCCCGATTACGACGAAAACGAACCGGCTCAGTCTGACGATGATGACTTTAAAAATGAACTGGATGACAGCGAAAGTGATGAATTTGACCTGAAGGATTACATGGGAGAAGATGATATTCCGGGATATAAACTCAGTGCCAACAATTACAGCCCTGATGATAATGACAGAAAAGAAATCCCTTTTTCAGGAGGGAAAAGTTTTCATGACTATCTGATTTCACAACTCGGACTTCGATATCTTGACGAAAAGCAAGCAATCATTGCGGAAACAATCATTGGAAATATTGATGAATCAGGTTATTTAAGGCGTGAAATCAATGCCATGGTGGATGATCTCTCATTCAGCCAAAATATTTTTGCCACCCCGGCCGAAATAAACGAAGTACTCAGTGTTATTCAAGATCTTGATCCGGCAGGTGTCGGTGCGCGTGACCTTAAAGAATGCCTTCTTTTGCAACTTAAGCGAAACCAAACTGATTACCCTGAAGAAAGCTTTGACCTCTCAATCCTGATACTTGAGCGCTATTTCGATGAATTTTCCAAAAAACACTATGACAAAATCATCAAGAAAGCCAAAATCACCGATACGGAACTTAAAGAAGCAATTGATCAAATTCTCAAATTAAATCCCAAACCCGGTAATTCAATTTCAGAAACTGCCAAAACCAACCATTATATTATCCCGGATTTTATAATCACAGCACATAATGGTGAACTTGAGTTAATCCTCAATTCAAGGAATGCTCCTGAACTGCGTTTGAATAAAACATACGTTGATATGATTGAGGTTTACGCACTGGATAAATCAAAAAAATCAAAACAGCAACGCGAAACCATTCAGTTTATCAAAAGTAAGATTGAATCAGCAAAATGGTTTATAGACGCCATCAAACAGCGTCAAAATACCCTTATGGTCACTATGAACGCTATCATGGAATATCAGAAAGATTATTTTCTCACCGGCGACGAAACAAGACTCAGACCTATGATCCTTAAAGATATTGCCGATATTGTCAATCTGGATATCTCCACCATTTCGAGAGTAGCTAACAGCAAATACGTGCAAACTCCATTTGGTACTTTTCTGCTCAAAAGTTTTTTCTCTGAATCTATGCAAACAGATACCGGTGAAGAAGTTTCCACCAGAGAAATCAAAAAAATTCTACAGGATTGCATTAACGAAGAAAACAAATCAAAACCTCTTACTGATGATCAACTGACTGTTATTTTAAAAGATAAAGGGTATAATATTGCCCGACGTACGGTAGCCAAATACCGCGAACAATTGAGCATTCCGGTTGCCCGTCTTCGAAAAGAATTATAACCCGTTTTATTTTGATGTAATAATGCTTCCTGCCCAAATCATCTCACGACTCTTTAACCCGCTCTTTATTACACTATTTTACATAATTATAGTGCTGAATATTAACAGCCAGATGATAACAACTGTTCCCGATAAAGCCCGATGGATGCTGCTGGGTATGATCATGCTGACAACCTGCATCATTCCGGGAATAATAATTCTTTTTTTTGGTCAGTTTTTCCGGAAAGCGCTAAAGTTTTCTCCTGCTGAAAGTAAAGTAGCTGTACTGATTATCGCAGCAGTTTTTAACTACCTTAGTTATTATATGCTTAGCAAATTACAAATATCTCCTATCTATACTCTTTTTCTGCTCGGAATTACAACACTTACAGGCATTTGTATTCTCATAACCATTTTTTGGAATATCAGCATTTACATGACGGGAATGGGAGCACTCGCAGGTGCATTGTCGGGGATTACGATGATTTTTAACTTAAAACTGCAATGGATTATCCTCCTGATCATTGCGTTTTCCGGAATGGTTGGCTATGCTCGACTGGCAATGGATAAACATCGTCCGGCCGAAATCTACTCAGGATTTTTACTTGGATTTGTTGGAATGATTATCCTTTTCTACTACGTTTAGAAAGGCATAAGGGATATACCCACGGAAAACGGATAAATCTCAGGCCCTTTGTCTTCTTCAAAAATATTGGAAAAAGAATAAAAACCAGTCAGATTAATAAATTTCCAGCCAAAGCGTGCAGTTAAACCATACCTTAAATCCTGAATATTTTCCACATCTTTAAATTTTACAAAAAGTTGATTATTAGTATTATAAAGATAATCATCCCCTCTGTACTTTGAATGACTTTCGAGCAGAAAACCAAATTTAAAACCTATGGCTGCCCTGATATTTTCGTTGGTTCGTAACCTGAATTCCATTGGAATATCAAAATAGGTAAAGGAGATTTTGTTTCTGTCGTAATTACTTACCGATGGATAAAGTGATTTGATCCGTTTTAGTGAGGTTACACCATTTTCGTCAACAACTGTAAAACTGTTGCTGTAAAAATTGTGTGATGCGATTCCTCCTCCAATTGCAAAACTGAAATTGCTTTTACCGAAACGGAAATCATAAAGACCCGAAATACTTGCGCCCGGATTGAAGAGCCTGTTGCTCACCGAATCGGGGATATTGAGATAAAAGTCGTTATACACATCAAAAATGGTACTGAATTTTTTGCGGGTAGTTTCTGAAGGATTTTGAGCATAACTTTCAAAACCAGCAATAATTAACATAAGAATTAAAATGACCTTTTTCATGAGCGACAATTTTACGGCAAAAGTAAACATAATTTAAACGATGGACTACTTCCTGTTATCCTGTGGAGTTGAACAGTTTTAATAACTGTGTAAATGGAAGATTATTACTTTACTCTTTATCAGGTGCATGACATTCTTTCAATCTGACAATAACCATTTGAGCTTTTTTTTTACTTTCGCCCCCTGAATTTTTATCAAAAGAATATGTACAGAACACACACTTGTGGCGAATTGACCCTCAGTTCAGCAGGAAAGCAGGTAATCCTGAGCGGTTGGGTGCAGAGAATCAGAGACAAAGGCGGCCTGATCTGGATTGATCTGCGCGATAGGTATGGTATCACCCAATTGATAATGGAGGAAGGAAAGACTCCTCAGGAAGTTATCAACGAAGCCAAGAAGCTCGGGCGGGAATTTGTCCTTCAGGTTACAGGAACTGTAATTGAA
Source organism: Sphingobacteriia bacterium (assembly GCA_009930115.1). Classification (GTDB taxonomy): domain Bacteria; phylum Bacteroidota; class Bacteroidia; order Bacteroidales; family 4484-276; genus RZYY01. The sequence goes on from RZYY01000029.1 coordinate 7,906, forward strand.
AGAAGCTCAAAAAACCCGAAATTGCCCACCGGCGAAATCGAAATATTTATTGAAAAATTAACGGTACTAAACCCGGCAAAACTTCCTCCTTTTACTATCGAAGACCAAACCGACGGTGGTGACGAGCTCAGAATGAAATACAGATACCTCGACCTCCGGCGCAACCCGGTAAAAAACAACCTTTTACTGCGACACAGAATAGCCATCGAAACGCGGAATTATCTGGATAAACAGCATTTTGTCGAAATAGAAACACCAGTGCTCATGAAATCCACACCGGAAGGTGCACGCGATTTTGTTGTTCCTTCCAGGATGAATCCCGGCGAGTTTTATGCCTTGCCGCAATCACCCCAAACTTTCAAGCAACTACTCATGGTAGCTGGTTTTGACCGCTATTACCAGATTGTAAAATGCTTCCGCGACGAAGACCTGAGAGCCGACCGACAGCCCGAGTTTACTCAAATTGACTGTGAAATGTCTTTTGTTGAACAAAATGACATACTGAATACTTTTGAAGGTTTGGCAAAACATCTTTTCCGCGTAATTAAAAAAATCGATTTCATTGAACCATTCCCCCGAATGTCATATGCTGAAGCCATGAAAAAATATGGCAGCGACAAACCTGATATTCGTTTCTGGATGACTTTTGTTGAATTGAATCACCTGGCTAAAGGACATGGTTTTAAAGTATTTGATGATGCTGAACTGATTGTTGGTATAAATGTTTCCGGATGTGCTGATTACACCCGTAAACAACTGGATCAACTGACCGAATTTGTAAAAAAGCCACAAATAGGAGCTTCCGGATTGGTTTATGTTCGATTCAGCACTGACGGATCGCTAAAATCATCAGTAGACAAATTCTTCAGTACTGATGATCTGAAATTATGGGCTGAAACCTTTAACGCTTCTCAGGGTGACCTGATGCTGATAATGGCAGGAAATACAACTGCTACCCAAAAAGCACTAAGTGCGCTGCGTCTTGAAATGGCTGAGCAACTGCATTTGCGCAACCCTGAAATTTTTGCTCCTCTCTGGGTGATCGATTTCCCGCTTCTTGAATGGGATGAAGAAGCAGGCAGGTTTTTTGCCATGCACCACCCGTTTACGTCGCCAAAAATTTCAGATATTGAAAAGTTGGACTCAAACCCGGGGGAGGTTCGTGCAAATGCGTACGACCTGGTAATCAATGGAGTGGAAATTGGTGGGGGTTCTATCAGGATTCACAACAAAACAGTACAGGCTAAAATGTTTCATATTCTTGGCTTTACACCTGAGGAAGCACAAAACCAATTTGGCTTTCTGATGAACGCTTTCGAATACGGAGCACCACCACATGGTGGTATCGCACTGGGATTCGACCGGCTGGTATCGCTTTTCGGGGGTTCTGACTCCATTCGTGATTTTATCGCTTTTCCAAAAAACAATGCAGGACGTGATGTTATGATCGATGCTCCCTCAGCTATTACCCAATTGCAATTAAATGAACTTGGATTGAAAATTCAACAGAAAAATAACTGAGGCCCGTTATTCATAAATTAACCAGAGAAAGCTAATTTTCTTAGCATTCGATTTGATCAATCCACCGGAATAAAAAAGGAGATCAATAAATTGATCTCCTTTTTTATATTAATTTCCTAAAATAATTATCAGAATTTTGCAAAATTGAGTTTTTCAACTTTACGTGTAGAGTAATTAATCCTGAAAGCACCGGATTTTCGAAGTTCCTGTTTCACGTCGGTTACAATTCCCATTCTGATACCTTCATCCACCTTGAGTGAATTGGTAAGAAATCTCCTGTCATTTTCATCACGTGCCTGACGTTCAGCAGCAATATAAGAGGGGATATCTTCCACTCTTGCAAACTGATCATTCAGCTGAATACGTGGTTTTGTACCAAAAAGTGCTGATTTTACAGGTACACCGATGTAAATGTAACTTACAAGTGACTTTTTCTCAAGCCGTTGCACTTCTGTTGCTTCAGGAGGCTTAATTTTTACAATTAAGGTTACTTCGCGCATAACTGTTGTTACCATAAAAAAGAACAACAACATAAAAATAATGTCAGGCAACGAGGCTGTATTTATTGCCTTCATTCCTGTTTTTTTTCCTTTTTTAAATCTTGACATAATTATTGCCCTCCTATATCAACAGGTTCAGCTTCAGAGATCGGAATAGGAATTGCATCCTGAATAGCCTTTATTTGATCTTCATTGGTAAGATCGGTAAAACGACGTCCGAATTTTTCCAAAGCAAGATCATTTCTGAGCTCAGTAATAGCAGCAGTCAATTCGTTTTGCACTGCGATATACATTTTGTAGGATGTTCCACGGTCATTTTTCAACGAAATGACAGCATTTTTTGGTACCCTGACTTCACCAAGCAGCGGGATATTTTTCAAAACCATTTCAGGTTTGTCTTCCAGGTTCTGGGGATTATTCAGAAACTCTTTGGTTTGTTGTCTGAGGGTACGGATATCACCTGGCTTGTTATCAATGAGCAAGCGATCACGATTATTTATCATTACCGTGAAAATATTTCTTTCATTGATATCAGGTGGTTTCTCATCGCCGGTCAAAGGCGGTGGCAATCTCCGGCTGATCCCGGTATCAACGTCCATTGTGGTGGTAACGAGAAAGAAGATCAGCAAAAGGAAAGCAATGTCAGCCATTGACCCGGCATTGATTTCTTGAACTGGTTTTGCCATAATTATTCTCCTTGATTATTTAAAAATACTGGAAATACCAGAATAAATAATAGAAACGATAGCCAAACCCGCTAAAATATAGGTCATATTCATTATTGAGCCTATAAACTTTGAGGTGGCTTCTGTTATTTTGAATGTTTCGTAAACTTCACCCTGTATGCTTCCTGATGCAATAGCATTCGAAATCAAATACAATACTATAAACCCCAGTAAGCCAATAAGTATTGTTTTCCCCTTTCTTGGGTTCATGATGATGTAAAAAAGCGGGAATAAAATCGTAACCAGTGCTGCTAAAGCAATGAGAATATAACCCCATGTCAGCATGACTGATGTAAATTCTTCACCTGTTGAGTAAAAAATAATAAACAGAATCGCCGAAATGGCTAACAGCACTGTCAGAAATACTTTTAATATGGTCGCAACTTTATCTTTCATGATGATGCCTTTCTTACTTTTTGTTCGATTTGTATTTTGTCAAAATATCAATGAACGAAATAGAGCTATCTTCCATTGCATTCACCAGCCCATCAATCTTTGATAAAATATAATTATAGAAAATTTGGAGTACAATAGCAACGATCAGACCAAATACGGTGGTCAGAAGGGCAACTTTAATACCACTGGCTACAATGGTAGGAGAAATATCGCCTGCTGCAGCAATATCATCGAAAGCCTGTACCATACCGATAACAGTACCTAAAAATCCGAGCATAGGAGCAAGGGCAATAAAAAGTGAAATCCAGGATAATCCTGATTCCATTCTTCCCATTACCACACTTCCATAACCAACTATTGATTTTTCAACGATATCAAGGCCTTCATTGTAACGATCGAGACCCTGATAGAATATACTTGCAACTGGTCCGCGTGTATTTTTGCAAACCTCTTTGGCTTTTTCAATACCGCCGGTTTGAAGAGCTGTTTCAACTTTATTGAGCAACTTGGTGGTATTGGTAGTTGAAAGGTTCAGATAAATGATTCTCTCAATTGCGAGAGCTAAACCAAAAATCAGGGTAAGCAATACAATACCCATAAACCGCCAGTCACCTTCAATAAACTGCTCTTTCAATACCTGATGAAATTCTTTTTCTTCCTGCATTTCTTCAGTGGCTTCGAGAGTGGATGTAACCGTACTTCCTTCATCAACTGCCACTTCCTGATTCATAACTGTGGTATCAGTTTGAGTGGTCTCCTCACCGGTTGTTTGTTCTTGTGCAAATGTTGCAACTGCAATTCCAAAAGTGAACAACGCTGCAATCGTCAAAAAAGCAAATAATTTTTTCATGGTTTACTTTTGTTGATTAAATGATTAAATGTTTCCTGTTTATTAAAATTAAAAAATTAATTCAAAATCTAGGCTTTTCATTAATGGCCTGGCGGAGAGGAAGGGATTCGAACCCCCGATACGCTTTTGACGTACACACACTTTCCAGGCGTGCGCCTTAAACCACTCGGCCACCTCTCCGGTACTTCAAAATTTCAAATCCCGCCTCATAAGTTTTGAGCGGCTAAAGTAAAAAAAATATCTGATATAAAAATACGAAATCTTTTTTAAATTTTAATAATATATTGAATATCAATCTATTATAAAAACAAAAAATGTACTGTCCGAACTTAATCTTCCTTTGACATCTCTCCTGCAATAGGTGTTACCATCATCGTTCTGATGTCACTCAGGTGCTTGTAATTGCCGAGAACGTACATGAGCTTTGCTATGGCAGCTTCGGTGGTAATGTCTTTACCACTCAAAACACCAATTTTGCTGAGAGCCAGACCGGTTTGATACTTCTCCATATCCACACTTCCACCCTGACATTGAGTTACGTTGATGATAATTATTCCTTCCTTGATGGCACAGCTCAGTGCATCAATCAGCCATGGTTCGGTTGGAGCATTGCCGGTTCCGTATGTTTCAAGAACTATTCCCCGCAAACCGTTAATGCCAAGAATTGCCCTGACTGCTTTTTCAGTAATCCCGGGGAAAAGTTTTAATATAGCTATATCTTTGCAGAGATTTGCGTTTAGCCGTAACTTCCTGAAGTTGGGTTTTTTGATTGCAGCATGATTATATTTAATATGAATTCCCACAGTAGCAAGGGGTGGATAATTCGGTGAACGAAAAGCTTCGAAATTCTCTGCATTGAATTTTATGGTTCTGTTTCCTCTCATCAGCTGGTTTTCAAAATAAATAGCAACTTCGGGAACAACAGGTGTTTGATCAAGCATTGCTGAGGCAATTTCAAGAGCTGTTACAAAATTTTCACGACCATCGGTCCGGACCATACCAAGCGGCAATTGCGATCCTGTAAGAATAACCGGTTTATTGAGATTTTCGAGCATAAAACTTAGTGCTGACGCCGTGTAAGCCATTGTATCAGAACCATGCAGTACCACAAAACCATCGTATGACTCATATTTTTCAAGGATTACACCGGCAATTTCCTCCCAGTATTTCGGCTGCATGTTGGAAGAATCAATCACCGGATCAAAACAATAATTTTCTATGCTGAAGTCAAACAATCTGAGTGACGGCATATGCTCGTAAACATTATCAAAATTGAAAGGTTGCAATACCCCTGTTTCCTGATCTTTTATCATCCCGATGGTTCCTCCGGTGTAAATAACAAGTACTGAACTTTTTGCGGATGAGTGCATGATTAATTTGATTATTATTGTGGAAATTTAAAGAGTTTAATTGCATTTTTGGTAGTTTCAGCAGCAACTTCCTCAGGCGTAATTCCTTTGATTGAAGCCAATTTTTCAGCTATCAGTGCGATGTAACTACTTTCATTGCGTTTGCCACGGTAAGGTACTGGTGCCAAAAAAGGGGAATCGGTTTCGAGCAGCAGATGTTCCATGGCAATTTCTGCTACTACCTTATCCAAACCTGAGTTTTTATAAGTCAATACTCCTCCAATACCCAGTTTGAAGCCATAACTAATGATCTGATCTGCTTGTTCCTTCGATCCGGTAAAGCAATGAAAAACACCTGTAAGCTTTTGATCGGCAACATCATGTAACACTTCAATAACTTCGTTAAAAGAATTGCGCACATGCAAAACAACAGGGAGTTCATACTGTTTTGCCAGTTGTATCTGGAAAATAAGTGCAGTTTTTTGTTCCCTGACAAACGTTTTATCCCAATACAAATCTATACCTGTTTCGCCGATGGCATAAAATTTATTTTTTGCCAGAATTTCAGAAATTTTGTCGAGTTCTGATTCAAAATTCTCTTTTACGTCGGTAGGATGCAGGCCGATCATAGGGAACAAATGCTCTGGATAACCAGCACAAAGGTCCATCATGCGGGGAATTGTTCCACTATCGATATTTGGAAGCAACATGTATTTTACGCCGGCAGTGAGCGCTCGTTGAATCATTGCATCACGGTCAGTGTCAAATTGCTCCAGATAAAGGTGGGTATGTGTGTCAGTCAGTATCATTTGGCAAAAGTAGCTGTTTTTGTACGATGCGATTTTTATACTTTTGCTAAAAATTTTAGGTTGAAAAAAATTCTGATAATACGTTTCAGTTCAATAGGTGACATAGTACTAACAACGCCGGTCGTACGATGTCTTAAGACGCAACACCCTGATTTTGAAATTCACTTCCTGACAAAAGTGGCTTTTGCGCCTTTACTTTCAGCCAATCCTTACATCAGCAAAGTAATTTCAATAAAAAACAGGACAAGTGAAGTGACAAGGTCTCTAAAGCTGGAAGATTACGACCATATTATTGACCTCCATAAAAACATTCGTTCACTCGGCATCAGATGGAAACTCAGGGTAAAAACCTCTTCTTTCCCAAAACTTAATTTAAGAAAATGGTTGCTTGTACAGTTTAAAATTAATCTGATGCCCGAAATCCATATTGTTGATCGATATTTTAAAGCCGTAAAATCATTAGACGTTTCAAATGATAACAAAGGCCTTGATTACTTTTTTTCTGATGGTGAAAAAATTTCCTCCGATCAACTCCCCTCATCACACAGAAACGGTTTTGTTGCAATGGTGATTGGGGGCAAGCATAAAACCAAGCAATTACCGGTCGAAAAAGCTGTTTCCATTCTAAAAAAAATAAATTATCCAGTCATACTTCTTGGCGGGAAAGAAGATGCCGAAGAAGGAAATCTTATTCAACAACAAGCTGGTAACCATGTTTATTCTGCATGTGGAAAATTCACGATAAACCAGTCAGCATTTCTAATTAATCAGTCCCTGGTAGTTATTACAAACGACACCGGATTAATGCATATCGCAGCAGCATTGCACAAACCCATTATTTCAATCTGGGGTAACACAACTCCTGAGCTTGGAATGTATCCTTACATGCCCGGTTATCCTGAACTTTTTAAAATTTTTGAAGTGAAAGGACTTCCATGCAGACCCTGCTCAAAAATAGGATTCGAAAAATGTCCTAAACAGCATTTCAAATGTATGATGAACCAAAATATTGATGCTATTGTGCAAAGCACTATTGATTTCCTGGAAAGTAAAGCAGGCAAAAAATAATTTTTTTTAGTCAACCATATCAAATGACTTACCTGCAAATTTGGACCATCTGACGCAACTACCGATGTCAGCATTCGAAGTTTCCTGAATTTTGTTTTTCCTTATCCTCATCTTGAGCAAAAACACAAAACCCGATAGCTTGCTGACCTCTGACTTGATTTTGGATAGATATGCCCGGATGAGAATAATAGAAATGCAGGCCATTTGGCTTATCTCATTGGAAATGTAGCCTTTAAAAGAATTACTGGTAAACTGTTTTTATTGGGGAAATTTAACAGGCCGAATGATCTGGTCCAATAAAAAAAGTTGATATCCTACTCCATTATTGTTTCATCTTCAGCCCTCCAGGCAGGATCAACAATGCACAGGAATACCAGATCACAATCACCGGTATTTTCGATGTATTGAACATTATCAGGAGGAATATACACAGCCTGATTTGAAGAAACATCCTGAGATTCAACTCCAATGAACATTCTGCCTTCACCCTGAAGGATGTAATAAACTTCTGAAGTTTTTAATTTGTGACGATAGGATGTTTTTCCCGGCTCAACTATAGCATGAGCAAGACTGTATCGCAGATTAAGATCTGCTTTATCGGGATGGAGCAACTCCCGCAATTTAGTGTTATCACCTGCAACGAACTCTTCACAAAGATTTAAATCCTTGATATACATTTACTTTTGTGTTTGTTTTTCATTAAAGAATCCCGGCAAATGTAGAAATTTTAAGCCTATTTAAGCGTTTCATCAGGCAATTTTAATCTGGAATTTTAATTTGTTTTATGCATAAAAAAATACTGGTATTTGAATCATCGTGACTTCGTTAAATTATTGAAAATTCTTTTTGTTATCATCATTTTGGGCTATCTTTACCAACGTCAATCATTTTGAAACTAAAAATATCAATGCAATGAAAACCAATAATATTTTCGAAATTGACGGGAGTGTAATAAAAAAAGAAATTCTCGCTTCCATCGAACACGACACCGGCAATGCACTGGTTCTTGAAACTCGTAAACCATATCCGGGGTATCTTGGAAGTACAATTCCTGATGATCTAAAACCAATGTCATTGTTTCTCGTTACAGATAAAAAATATACCGGTGAACAAATCATCAGAGGAACACTGAAAGTAAAAGAAAATTTTCCTGTGCAATTTGATGCAACACCAGCTATGGTTCAGGTTTTCAACACCATGCATCCATGTATCAGGATTAAAAATATGGCATCTTACGAAAACGTTATCCGGCTCATTACTGCATACCGGAAAACAGGTCTGGATTTTATGAAAGACAAAGTGAAAGAGCCTTATGAAGGCTGGATAAAAGTCAGGAAGTATTTCACCCTGAAAGAATATACTCCAGGTATTTATTATGATGTGAATGAGCCGTCAAAAGCCTATTTCGAAATTCCTGTTAATCTGAGCTGGGAAATGTTTGAGAAAATAACTTTCAGATTAAAACCTAATGTGGATTACAATAATTTTGATGCTGCACTTGCTGTATTTTTTACTCCAAAAGGAGTAATTGATGCAATCAGGATTTATCATCCTGAAATAGATATGAAAGATATTCTCTACCTGCAAAGTAAGTATCTTGAAGAAATTAACAGGTCAGATTTACCTGAATAGCCAATAATGAATTTAATTAAACCGGGGTTTCGGTTTTGCGGCACATAGAGGAATTATGCCCTAAAAGTCAATACATACAGTCGTTCTACAACAAATGACCGGACAGAAACTATTCAGGGTCAAACCCGGAATAAATAATACTTATTTGCGCACCTGTTCAATAATAATACCCACTTCACGAATGCCATAGGTAAAATAATTCGGATTGAGGTTTTCAATTTCAAATGTGCACTGACCGATTTCGCTGAAAGTTATCTCCGGATGAGTCAGGGTTTTACTTTCATAAAAACCATCTTTCTTTTCACCAAGATATTCATCATTTATGCTGCGGAGAAAAATATTGTAATCTTTTACTCGTGATTCACCAGATGGAGTTATCATCTCAATATTCAATGGTAGATACCTTATCTGAATGTTTTCGTCGTATCGAACAACGAGGTAAATATTCCAAGCTGGTTTTACATTTTCCAGAACAAAACCAAACTTTAAAAAATCAAAACGCTCCCACACTCCATTTTCCAATTTATGAAACTGATCCTGTGTGACTCTCTGACGACAGCCACTTCCGGCCATAATCAGGAACAATAATAAAATTAAAATTTTCTTCATTTCTATCCTTTCTTTAAAGCCTGAAATACAATCATTAAAATAATAACCCAGGCTAATGCTCCAAAAAATGATATAACGACAGAATTGGACGATTTTATTTTCATAAAAGGAAAGAGTAAGATTTTTCCTATTAATCCTTTTTGTTGTACCCTGTAGCTGGCTTCAATACATAGATTATCAGTTTTACCTTTCTCTTTGAGCCTTTTAAACAGGTTTTCAGCATACAATCCGTAACTTCCAAAAATTAGCAGAAAAATGACCATCACTGCAACGACTCCCAGCTGAAAATCCGTGAATGATGCATGATTTAGAAAGAAAACATATGCCCCGATTCCAAGAGCGATAAGCAAAACAAGGAAATAAATAATTTTTTTCATTTCTGTAAAATTCTGAATTTTGCAAAATTAATTAAATCGTTAATGACAAAAAAAGGGAGCAAGTTTTATGTAGTCTGGGTAGGACGCAACCCGGGTATCTACAAGAGCTGGGATGAATGTCAGTTACAAATCAGCGAATTTGAGGGAGCACGTTACAAGTCATTCCCGACCGAAAAAGCAGCTACCGAAGCATTCAGAGGAAATATGTGGGATTACATCGGAAAAAAAGAAGTAAAAAACAATCTTCCCTTTGAAGAAGTCAGCGGTAAAACAGAGGAGATCATCACAGAAAGTCTTTCAGTGGATGCTGCATGTAGTGGGAACCCCGGGGTTATGGAATACAGAGGAGTTTATACTAAAAACGGAAAGCAGATCTTTCATGCCGGGCCATTTAAAGACGGTACCAACAATGTTGGAGAATTTCTGGCAATCGTCCATGCTTTGGCATTGTTAAAACAAAAAAACAAATGTATGCCCGTCTATACTGATTCCGAAACTGCCATTGCTTGGGTCAGGCAAAAAAAAGCCAAAACCAAACTTGAAAGAACCGCTTATAATAATAACCTTTTTGAATTGATTCAGCGTGCAGAAAAATGGTTAAAAAATAATTTCTGGGATACACCAGTCTTGAAATGGAAAACCGAAATCTGGGGTGAAATTCCAGCTGATTTCGGCCGCAAATAATTATTTCCGTTCTTTCTATGATCCGTTTAATTGATATCAAAGAATTGTCAAAACTAAGAAAATCGCTGCCGTTGATTGATGTCAGATCACCTGCAGAATTTCTCAACGGGCATATTCCTGACGCTTTCAACATACCATTGTTTAATGATGAAGAACGTAAAGCTGTAGGCATTGCTTATCAACAACAAGGGCGAAATGCAGCAGTTTTGAAAGGACTTGACCTGGTTGGAATCAAGCTTTCGGGTTTTATTAAACAAGCACTCAAAATCGCTCCTGATCAGGAATTGTTAATTCATTGCTGGCGAGGAGGAATGCGTTCTGAAAGCATGGCATGGTTACTTTCACTGGCTGGTTTCAAAGTCCACGTACTACAGGGAGGTTATAAAGCCTATCGCCGGTTTATTGGCCAGGCATGGCAAGTCCCCTGTCAAATAATTATTTTATCAGGTAAAACCGGCTCAGGAAAAACAGAAATTTTACAGTCGCTTGCAAAATCTGGACATCAGGTGCTCGACCTGGAACATTTTGCACATCATAAAGGATCGGCATTTGGTGCACTTGGCCAGGAGCCGCAACCCACCAGCGAGCAGTTCGAAAACGACATTGCTGAGATCTGGCAGGAGTTTGATTTGAATCAGCCAGTCTGGATCGAAGACGAAAGCCGGAACATTGGCCGCGTATTCATACCCGAGAAACTTTTCCTTGCCATGAGCAGAGCACGGGTAATCAGCCTTGACATGCCAAAGCCGTTGCGCATTCAAAGATTGATTCTGGACTATGCCATTTATCCTAATAATCTGCTGATCGATTCTATAGAAAAAATTACCCGGAGATTGGGCGGGCAAAACATGAAATCAGCTGTATCTGCCGTTCAGGAAAATGATTTTGCTACTGCAATTGATCTTGTTTTGAATTACTACGATAAAGCCTACTGCTACGATCTGATAAAAAAGGAGGAAGGCAAAGTTTACCAGCTGTCAGTTGAATCGGCTGATGCAGAAGTAAATGCAAATAAAATTCTAAACTTTTGTCAAACAAACCAACTTATTTGAGCTCATTCATCATGGAACAACCCATTTATCTTGATTTTAATGCTACAACACCAATTGACCGGGAAGTCGCCGAAGCTATGCACCCCTATCTGAAAGAGTTTTTCGGCAATCCTTCGAGCAGTCATTTATACGGGATTCAGACAAAAAAAGCAGTCGAAACAGCACGAAAACAGCTTGCAGCTTTACTCAACTGTTTCCCGGATGAAATCATTTTTACCAGTGGCGGTACTGAATCAAACAACTATGCTATCAAAGGTGCAGCATTTCAAATGCGTGAAAAGGGTAATCACATTATTACTTCAACTGTTGAACACCCTGCCATCACTGAAGTATGTGATTATCTTGAAACCCTGGGATTTAAAGTAACTTACGTTGCTGTGGACGAATTTGGCCGGGTCAATCCCGCTGACATAGAGAAATCTGTAACTCCGGCCACGATTCTGATAACAATAATGCATGCCAATAACGAAGTAGGAACCATTCAACCCATTGAGGAAATTGCAGAAATTGCAAGAAAACATAAAATTCTCTTTCACTCCGATGCTGCACAATCGGTTGGCAAAATTGAAACCGATGTCAGAAAATTGGGTGTGGACCTTTTATCTGTAGCCGGTCACAAGCTATATGCACCCAAAGGAATTGGCGCTCTGTTCATCCGCCGGGGGGTAACCTTACAAAAGTTGATACATGGCGCTAATCATGAACAAAATCATCGTGCGGGAACAGAAAATGTTCTTGAAATTGTTGGGCTTGGAAAAGCTGCAGAAATTGCCAAACGCGACTTTGAAAAAAACACAAGGCAAATGCTCGTTGCACGTGACCATCTCCACCAGCTTTTAATAGCAGGACTTCCGGACATCCAGCTCAATGGACATCCAACGCTGCGATTGCCTAATACATTAAGCCTGAGTTTTCCGAAAATTGAAGCAAATACTCTGCTGGATGAATTGAAAGGCATTGCTGCTTCGGCAGGCGCTGCCTGCCATGCCGATCATGTGGATATTTCGGCAGTACTCACAGCCATGCGCATACATACTGACTTTGCAATGGGAACAATTCGGTTTTCCACCGGAAAATACAGCTCACTGGATGAAATGGAAAAAGCCGCGGAAATAATCATCGAATCAGTCAATAAGCTTCAACCTACCGATAAAATCACTCCGAAAACAGCAAATTATACCGGAGAGATCAAACTCACCAGTTTTACACACGGTCTGGGTTGCGCCTGTAAGATAAGACCTCAGTATCTTGAACGTGTACTCAAAGACTTACCGCCGGTTTTCGATAAAAATGTACTTATCGGAGCTAACACTTCCGACGATGCCGCTGTTTATTTCATCAATGAGACAACCGCAATTGTTCAAACGGTTGACTTTTTTACTCCCGTGGTTGATGATCCCTATTATTTTGGAGCAATTGCTGCTGCCAATGCCCTGAGTGATATTTATGCAATGGGAGCCAAACCACTGTTTGGTTTGAACATAGTAGGATTCCCGGATAACCGTCTGCCCATTGAAGTGCTAAAGGAAATATTGCGTGGAGCATCTGACAAATCCATCGAGGCTGGTATTTCGGTGCTTGGCGGTCATACGGTGGAAGATGTGGAACCTAAATTCGGGATGGTCATCACAGGGATAATTCATCCAAAAAAAGTGATTTCAAATGCCAATGCCCGGCCCGGCGACGTATTATTATTAACCAAACCTATCGGTACTGGAATCATTTCAACAGCCGTTAAACGCGGTCTGGCTGATGAAGCAACTTCTGTTGCTGCCCGCAATATGATGGCCGAACTTAATGCCAATGCTGCACTTCTTATGGAAACATTTCCAGTAAATGCCTGCACCGATATCACCGGATTCGGATTACTTGGTCACCTAAAGGAAATGGTCAAAGGATCGGGTGTACAAGTCAGAATTTTTTCAGAAAAAGTTCCACTTCTGCAAAATGTTTATGAACTGGCAATGGCAGGCGCAATTCCTGGGGGCACCCGCAACAATCTAGATTTTGTGAAAGACGTGACCGACTGGGCCGAATATTTACCTGATGTTACCCGACTAATTCTTTGTGATGCACAAACATCAGGCGGGTTACTCATTTCGCTGCCCGAAAAATACGCTGAGGAATTTGTTTTTGCCTTTAAAAAACAATACAACAAACAAGCGGTAGCCATCGGTGAAGTACTCAAAAAAGGAGAAATTTCGGTAAAACCAATTCAAATATTATAATCTGCGTCATTTCATTATTCCTGAAAATTACCTGACATGTTCTTGATTGAATGTTACCTTTGCAACGCAAACATGAATAGGTAACAAACTATTAATTAGCACAAAATGAGCGAATTGATTCACCACGAATGTGGGATTGCCCTGCTCAGGCTACTTAAGCCACTTGAACATTATCAGGCCAAATATGGTGCTTTTTATTCATTGAACAAAATGCACCTAATGATGCAAAAACAGCATAACAGAGGCCAGGACGGTGCCGGGATAGCCAATCTGAAAATCGATATTGAGCCGGGCATCAGGTATATCAATCGATTTCGTTCCAACTCAGCAACTCCGATCATTGATCTGTTCAATCATATTTACAAACAGTTTTCGAAAATTCAGTCGCAGCATCCTGAACTTCTCAATGATCCATTATGGCTGAAAAAAAACTTCGAATTTACCGGCGAATTATTTCTTGGTCATTTGCGTTACGGCACATTTGGAGGTCACAAACTCGAGAACCTTCATCCGGTAATGCGTGAAAACAACTGGATGACCAAAAACCTTGTACTGGCCGGTAATTTCAACATGACCAATGTGGATGAGCTTTTCGGACAACTTGTTGAACTGGGACAATATCCCATCGAAACCACCGATACAATTACCATTTTGGAAAAAATTGGCCACTTCCTTGATGAAGAAAATGAGCTGCATTATCAAAAATATAAAAAGCAGGGGTTTGTTAAAAAGGAAATTACAGATAAAATTGCAGCTGACATAAACATCAGAGAGATTCTTAGCAAAGCAGCCAAAGACTGGGATGGCGGTTATGTAATTGCCGGACTTTTCGGGCATGGCGATGCTTTTGTGATGCGCGACCCGTGTGGTATTCGTCCGGCTTTTTATTATTGCAACGACGAAGTGGCTGTTGCAGCGTCGGAACGCCCGGTGATTCAAACCACTTTCAATGTCACTGCAGACAAAGTAAAAGAACTCCAGCCCGGTCATGTTCTCATTATCAAAAAAGATGGTAAAATTTCGGAGCTCCCCTATTCCGAAAAAAAAGAAAAAAGAGCATGTTCGTTCGAACGAATTTACTTTTCAAGAGGAACTGACTGTGACATTTACAAAGAACGTAAACATCTCGGTAAACTGCTGACACCTGCTATCCTCAGAAGTATTAATCATGACCTCGAAAACACCGTTTTTTCTTACATCCCCAACACTGCTTCCGTTGCCTACAAAGGGCTGATCGAAGAAATCAACCTTTTCTGCAACCAGATTAAAACAGACAGAATTATTGAATTGGGAAAAAATGCAACCCCTGAAAAAATCAGTGAGATTCTTGGATACCTGCCCAGGGTGGAAGATATTGCCGTTAAAGACATTAAACTGCGAACATTCATTACAAAAGAAAGCGGGCGTGATGATCTTGTAGGTCATGTTTACGATATTACCTATGGGGTGATAAGAGAAGGCACCGACAATCTGGTGGTCATTGATGATTCCATCGTGCGTGGAACCACACTTAAGCAAAGTATAATCAGAATTTTAGACCGTTTGGGACCAAGAAAGATAGTAATTGCATCCTCAGCACCCCAGATACGTTATCCCGACTGTTACGGCATTGACATGACCAAGCTTAATGAGTTTGTAGCGTTCAGGGCAGCCGTTGAATTGCTTCACGATACCCGCCAGGAACACATCATCAACGAAGTGTACAAAAAAGCCAAAGCTCAGGAATACAAGCCAAAAGAGGAGATTATCAACTACGTGAAAGAAATTTATAAACCATTCACTGCACAGCAAATCTCCGAAAAAATCGCTGCAATCGTTACACCACCAGGAACCAAAGCCAGAATTGAAATTATCTACCAGACCATTGAAGACCTGCATACTGCTATTCCAAATCATACAGGTGACTGGTACTTTACAGGCAACTACCCTACTCCAGGCGGTAACAAGGTGGTCAACCGTTCTTTTATCAACTACATCGAAAACCGCAATGAACGTTCTTATTGAAGATTTTATCTTCTACAGCCTGAAGTTCTGAAATGAATGATCTTGAATTATTCACCTGTACATGCAGGAAAAAAGAAAAGAGTATCCTGACTGACCATGATAAAATACGATTTGCCCGGTTGCAGTGTGTCGCAGGTGTTGATCCCCATCTCAGGCCAAAAAACACTCGTACCATCAGCGGTTTTTAATACACGAAACTCATTGCCAAGCAGTTCATTAATCATTTGTGAAGATTGCGCACAGGGACTGAGTACAGGAAACAGGTTCCATCCTGCAACAAGTTGCTTTTCTCCTTCCGCAAGATTATAACCTTCAATGAAAAGACTATCAGCAGCATTCATGTTGATAACTAATCCTTTTGACACATCCCATAAACCAATGGTATTAATATTGAGAGCCGGCCAAAAGATTCCCTGTTCGTTAAAAGCATAAACACACTTATCCAGAACTGGTGCAAAAATAGTTTCAATGGCAGGAAAATAAGGTTGAACGTAAGCTGAAATACCCGTCCAACCCGCATTTAAAGGTATAATCTGACTGTAGGAAGGAGGAAGCACATGAATGTAATCCTCAACAGTCAGCGTGTCGAAGAGGTATTGATTTGACACAATCAAGGTAACGCTGACAAATCCGGGTTCCCAAAAACTCACTGAAGGATTTTGTGCCATCAGCGTATCACCGCTGCTCAACCACCATAGCCATGTTTCAGGGCTACCTGTACTCAGATCGTAAAAACTGACTTCGTCACCAAGGCCAACCTGTTGAAAATTAGAGCTGAATGAGGCATTCAGCGGCTCAATGATGGTGAGGTAATCTGTTTTTTCCAAAGAATCCTGAAGAAACTGATTGGAAACATTAAGCCTGATTGTATAAAGTCCGGGCTCACTATAACTCATCAAAGGATTTTGAATGACAGCGTTGCTGTAATTGCCAAAATCCCAGAACCAGGAATCAGGATTCCCCGTGGTATGGTCAGTAAATTGAATGGGTTCATTAATACAGGCCAGTTGCTTGTCGGCTTCAAATCCTGCTTCCAGTAATGGGATAACTTTTATAAAGTTCTGTTTAAGTTTGACAGAGGACAGAGTGTCTCTGCCAGCTCTCAATTTAACAGTAAATTCACCAATGGTATCAAAAAGATGCACCGGATGTTGCTCCGTTGATTGTGACCCATCACCAAATAACCAAAACCAGCTCGTTGGATCGCCAATTGTAAGATCAGTAAACTGAACATTATTACCTTTTAAAACAAGGGTAGTATCAGCAGTAAAATCGGCAATAAGTGGTTTTTGAATCAGGATGTAACTGGTTTTTATTTTGGTTGAAGTTTGAAGGGCATCCTTTACTGTTAGAGAAATGGTATAATAACCTTCCTGGTTAAAAACATAAACAGGGTTAGGATTACCTGAAGTCCTGCCATTTCCGAAATCCCAAAGCCAGGTATCAGGATTACCCGATGAAAGATCATAGAAACTGATAGGTTGGCCAATCCATCCAAATGTAGTATCTGCTGTAAAATCCGCAACTAAAACCTCTAAAATTTGAATAAAATTCTCTTTTGTTACCGTATGTTGCTGATAATCATTTGCAACAGTGAGTGAAGCATTATAATTTCCAGGAGAAATAAAAGTTATTGTTGGGTGTTGCAGATTACTGAAAATTTCATTTTCAAAATTCCACAACCAACTTGTAGGCCCACCTGAAGTAAGATCAGTAAAACTAATGCTTTGTCCGACAACAGCCATAGTTGTATCAGCAGAAAAGTCAGCAATCAGCAGTTCCAGGACCTGAATATAATCCTGCTTTATTTCCGTTGATGTTTGCAAGGTATCACTGATAGTCAGGCTTATAGTTCGGAATCCTGATTGAAAAAAGGTATGATCAGGATGCTGAAGATCTGATGATTCGCCATCGCCAAAGTTCCAAAACCATGATGACGGGCTACCCTGGGAAAAATCGGTGAATGCAACTGTTTCACCCGGAACAACGATGGTTGTATCCGCCTCGAATTCCGCTTCCAGCGGGATTAACACCGTGATGTATCCTGATTTTACCAACGAATCCTGTTGATATGCTGTTGACACATAAAGTGATACAGAATAAGTACCTGGACCTGTATAAATTACTGATGGATTTTGTTGGTTGCTTGTTGTGCCATTTCCGAAATCCCAATGCCAGGATGCAGGATTTCCGGCAGTAAGATCATTGAAAACAACTTCCTGACCGGGGATTACTAATGTGGTGTTTGATGAAAAATCCGCAACCAAAGGCACAAGTACCTCAATATAATCAATTTTTGTAATTGTATCGATCTGAGTCTCTTTTTGGACTGTTAGTGTAACGGAATAAAAACCGGATTGAAGGTAACTTTTAACCGGATTTTGATCCGCACTAACTGTTCCATCACCAAAACTCCAGTTCCAGGCCAAAGGATTCCCTAATGACTGATCATTGAATTGTATTTGCTCTCCGGGCAACACAATGGTAGGCAGAGCATTAAAATCAGCAATAACAGGCTGTTCCACAACAATAAAACCGGGCTTTGTCAGAAAATGACTGTATTGACCATTATTAACATACAAAGTTACCGCATAAGCTCCATGAGTATTGTAAGTTTTTTCAGGATTTTGCTGAAAACTAACTGTACCATCACCAAAGGTCCAGACATAGTTGTAATTACTTCCACCTACATACGAAGTTTCATCGGTAAACTGAACTGTTAGTGGCGAAAACCCTGATTGTGGTGTTGCGGAGAAATCAATATTGAACGGTGCATGGTAAACTATATCAAAGGCGCCATCCCAGACAACAGCCGGGGCATCCAGTGCGAGTTTTCCATTGGTGGTAAATTTAAACTGTGTTGAGTCTAAATTTGCTTCTCCATTGTACCAGTCCACTTTGTATAGCCCGTAAGGAAGATTTTCAAGATTGATTTTTCCACCTGATACGGGGGGCGGGATTCCGGTTTCAAGCAATTGTTTCCAGTTGTAGTTTATATTTTGAAACCAACCTGCAACGTGATTGCTTTTTCTAAGAACAAATGCTCTGAGCTGAGGCATGTAATTTTCAAACTCATATTTTTCAATCTTCAGCAGCCCTGTACCGGGATTATCCACTTTGATAGTGTGCAGACCGGCTGGTACATCAATGCTGTAGGTAGTATTGGTTGATGCAGTAACATTAATTATGGTATTACCGTTCAGCCGTATTCTTATTTTAGAAAAAACTGCAATTCCACTGGTACGAACATTAAATTTCCCCGGTTTCAGATAATTGACGTTGAATGTCGGCGGGTTTCGCAGGGAACTGTACAAACTTCCGTAAAGATGTTTACCTAAGTCCATTACCGTAGGATTCATAGCTCCGGCTGGACCGACATCAAATGTGTTTGATGGCGCTTTTTCGGATGTTGATGAGAAATCAGGAAACACATAAAGAGTTTCGTGAATATCGCTTGAAGTTAAGGGTAAAGTATGATACCAGCTTATTTCCTTTATAGCAGCCTGATTGATAAAAGAGGAAACCGGTTGAAAATATGTAAAAAGGTTGTTGATATAAAGATAGTTATTCCACCACCAGGACATAGCCGAACCAATATTCCCCGAAAAAACAGAAGACCACAACACGTTATGAAAGGCAATTCCATCAGGATCAGCCTGAAGAATTGCTGCAGGATCATGGCCAAGAGCAAATTCGCCAGCTATGGTAGGTTTTTGATAAAAGTC
>RZYY01000396.1 GCA_009930115.1 Sphingobacteriia bacterium
TCACAAATATACTATTTCCTGTAGAAATTGTATTTTTACTACATGAATAAAAAGCTACCCATCAGAAGATTGTTAATCACAGGGTTAATACTCGCCATCCTCCTTGTGATTTTTACCCTCATCAATAACGAAAGGGTAACCATTAGCCTGTTATTTGCAAGTGTTGAAATTCCGCTTGCTCTGGTGATTATTCTTATGATTTTTGTAGGCGTTGTATTGGGGATAATGGTATCGTTACCCGCTGCATATCGAAAAAACAGAGAGATACGACATTTAAAAGGATTACTTGAGGCCTGCGAAAAGAAAAACAGCACCGCGGATTCAATTTTTTCTTCCGATAATTTCATTCAAAGTCCAGTAAAATGAAACAGATCGCACTGATCCGGGGCGACATCACCCAACTTGACGTGGATGCCATTGTAAACGCGGCAAATAAAAGCCTTCTGGGAGGCGGAGGGGTTGACGGAGCTATTCACCGGAGTGCCGGAAGGGGGTTACTGGAAGAATGCAGAAAACTGGGAGGTTGTGATATCGGAGAGGCAAAAATCACAGGCGGGCATAACCTGAAAGCCCGTTATGTAATCCATACCGTAGGGCCCGTGTGGTATGGCGGAAAGCACCGAGAAAAAGAACTTCTCTCCAATGCTTACTGCAACAGCCTGAAGCTTGCTGGCCAACACCATTTTAAAACAGTGGCATTTCCAAATATAAGTACAGGGGTATACCATTACCCACTGACCCATGCTGCAGAGATTGCCATCAACAGCACCTATTCCTTTTTATTGGAATACCATGCGGATATGACCGTAATCTTTTGCTGTTATAACGAAGAGAACTTTTCCATTTATAACCATCTACTCCAAAAGAGGCCCTATTCGGAGTTATTTTCTTCTTCCGGCTCCTGGTGAAAAACAATTAAGCCCTCCACAGGGTTAGGAATCACTTTTTCTATCGTCAGATTAAACTCAGCCGCTACTTTTTCGAGCAGATCGCGGAAATGGAATGCCACAGATCCAACAAAACAGACCGGCAGAACCTCATATCCGGAATAGTTAGATACCTGATAAGTAAAAAAATCGCGAAAACTCTGCATCACCTGATCCGCAATGAAAAGATGATTGATATTTTTTAGGATAAACGGGCTGAAGGAGCTAAAAAAACGATTAGGCATAGGTTGATTATAAATCGAATCCATGGCTTTTTCAAATGTCAGGGAGGTTTCATTTTCCAGCGCCACCTGAATTTCAGGGGGCAGATTTTTTCTAAGATAATGGTTGATTAATCGCTTTCCAAAATCGGTACCACTGCCTTCGTCTCCAAAAAAGTAGCCCACCGAGGGTACATTTTCCGTAATCCTTTCTCC
>RZYY01000397.1 GCA_009930115.1 Sphingobacteriia bacterium
TTCAAAATACTGGCGTTCTTTGGCCATTTGATAGATTTTTTCGTACTGATGCCTGTTGAGTTTAATATCAGGAACTTCGGGGAGATGATAAAAACTCAGGTTATCGATATTTTTTCGGTCGTAGAGCGCTCTGATCGGGAGTTCTGATTTTTGGATTATCCCCAGAATACCGGCTTCAACCATCTCTTTATAGAAGAGTGCGGGCTCTTCCAGATAGGGTATTTCTTCTTTTTTTACTGAATCAGTATTTCTGTTTTCATAGTTAAAGCGTCTTATTTCATTGTTTTTTATGGCAATTTCTTCGTTTTGTTGAATAATGGAATCTCTTTTCATGGTTGCCTCTTCCGAAAAATCGATTGGCCACCCTTCATTGGTTCCTTCAATCAGCACCCATGCCCCTTTGAGCGCGCCTTTCATACGTTCAAATGCATTGCGGTTTTGTGGTTCAATCAATACGTGGCCCCGCTGAACGCCCTTGGTTCCAACGGTGTAGGAAGGGGTAGCAAAATGCAATACCATGCCTTCCTCTGCAATAAGTTTTCCGAACCAGGGCCCGCGGTTGAATCCCACAGGAAGTACCCCGGCCGAATCCATCATCACCTCCATGCCCCATTCTTTAAATTTTGAGGCCGCCCATTCCGCTGCATTGTCATACGCATTGGAACCAATCAGTCGCCCGCCGAAACGGTTGCATAAAATATCCAGATGCTCCATGGTTCGGTTGTCTGTTTGTCCGGTTTCGATGATTTTATTTACCTGTGTCTTTGTCTGGCCAAAAAGTATTGGTGAGGTTAGCAACATGGCTGCGATAAGTAGAATGGATGGGAGTTTCATGTTTGAATTGGTTTTTTGTGTGTTTGCAAATGTAAGGAAATTTTTTCCTGTATAATGCGGTAGAAAACGTTTAAGGCAGATAATTGTTACAATGAAAATAGTAATATTTAACGATTTTTTTTTGATGGAAGGTCGATCTGCTGGTCATTTTTTTGTTTGTTTGTTTCCGAAGTAAAAATACGCCTACCTATGGAATCTTGTTTTTTATCCACTGATCGGCTGGAAAAATTCTTTCTGCGTGAGCTGTGTTGTTGTTTCCTGTTGAAAATTAGTGCTTTGTTTTGTGAGTTCTATTATTTTTGAGAAAAGTATGTAATTTACACCTTAATAAAGACTATTTTTGCCGATCTTTTAAAAATGGGAAATACCGTTATGTTAGATATCAGAAATATTGCCATTATTGCTCATGTGGATCACGGGAAAACAACACTGGTTGACAGGTTATTATATCAGGTTAAAATGTTTAGGGAGAACCAACAGGTTGAGGATTTGATTCTGGATTCCAACGATCTGGAACGGGAGCGGGGA
>RZYY01000398.1 GCA_009930115.1 Sphingobacteriia bacterium
CTGTAGGACCTGATCCTACCCACTCACCATCGTCTTGTGCAGGGACTAATTTGGAGGGTAATTATCCCACTTATGCCAATACCAGACTGATAAGTCCGGTTATTTCCCTGCCAGGCCTAAATGAAGATGAAAAACTACAATTGAAATTTTGGCATTGGTTTGAAATCGAAAATGCAGATGATCAAGGGGTTATTCAAATTTCGGTGAATTCAGGAACATGGCAAACAATATCCACAACAGCAATTGATGGAACAAGTAAGTTATGGACTCAGTATGTTGCTGACTTGTCTTCTTATGCCGATTCTACAATCAGGTTATCATTCTATTTTACTTCTGACGGGTATTCCAACTATGAAGGCTGGTATATAGATGATGTTTCAGTTGAGAAGGGAGATGTAATTTACCCCAATCCTGAAGATTTTGAATTTGGCATAGGCAATTGGTGCGCTGATAACGGGCTTTGGCAAGTTGGCATACCAACAGTAGGGCCAACCGGCACCCATTCAGGGCAAAATTGTGCCGGAACAAATTTGAATGGTGACTATTCACATTATGCCAATACAAGGCTAATTAGTCCTGAAGTAATAATTAATCCTGAGCCGGGAGAAACACCGTGGTTGTTCTTTTACCATTGGTTTATTATCGAAACAAACGATGATAAGGGGTTTTTGCAGATTTCAGTTAATCATGGCGACTGGCAAACAGTTTCGAATCCGTTTACAGGAACAAATCAAAGTTGGTCGCAATATGGTATGGATTTATCTGATTATGCCTATTCATCAGTTCGTTTTGCATTTTATTTTACTTCTGATGGTTACTCCATCTATGAAGGCTGGTATATTGATGATATCAGAATTGAAGGAGTAATCAATGTTGGTATTGCCGAATTAAATTACGAAATGGCAACCACCCACCCCAATCCTTTTACCAATAAGGCAACCATCAAATTCCCCAACCCTTCGCACTCCACTTACAACCTTTCTATTTTCAATACATCAGGAAATAAAGTATTCAAAATGCAAAATATCCGTACGGATAAATTTGAATTTTACAGAGGCAATCTGCCTGGAGGAGTTTACTTTGTTGAACTCAAAGGTGAAAGGGTTTTCAGGGGAAAAATGGTTATAAATTAAATACAAACTATTCGTAAAAATCCAACAAAATGAAAAAGTTACAATTAACAGTTCCAGGAATTTTGTCAGTTTTTATTGCACAGATGTTTACAGCAAATTATTAGTAAGTACCACGACATGAGTAGAAATATGTTAGTGTTCATCGGAATAAGTAAATTGAATAAAAGCATAAACAAACAAATGAGTATTAACCTATAAAATTTAGAAATATGAAGAAATACAAA
>RZYY01000399.1 GCA_009930115.1 Sphingobacteriia bacterium
GCTTTATTCAGTATGGTGCATTTGCGAAATCCCAAATTTTCGTGAAATACGTGTTTCAGGGACAAACCCCCTTTCCCCATCATTGTTTCAATGACCTTGCGGGTACTTTCATCGGATCCGTCGTCTGCAACAATCAATTCAAAATCTTTGAAAATCTGGCAGGAATAGCCCCACAATACCCGCTCCAGCCAGGCGGGTTGATTAAAAGTTGAAATAATAACAGAAACCATGCGTAAACAAAGATAAAAAATAAAAAAAATTTTTACTATATTTGTAATGTACGTTTAGCCAAAAGGCTATGAAAACATTCATTATCCTATCCATTCTATGCCTGAACTTTGCATATTCGGCTAAGGCTCAGGTCGTTGTAACAGGTCACGTCACGGCCGAGATCGTGGATGCCGCGAGCATTTCCCCGCAGAGTATCTATGCTCTTGAAATCGACAAAACTCCCGAGTTCACGGAAAGTCTGAATTACGATGATGTACTTTTGGGAGAAGTCACTGTTCATTCAGGTTCCGATGTAGCATGCAACATAGTGGTAAAACCGGCCACTGTATCCGTATCAGAGGGGGAACTCCTTACAATGGAAACTTCACTGAACCAGCGCGTTGGAGAAGAATCAAGAAAAATGAGCGAATGGGATCATACCGACGGTGACCAGACACTCCAATTGACCGGTAATGTCAACACCTTGCGCGAACAACAATCCGGCCTTTATGAAGGGTCCTACACCGTTGTTTTTGCATACAATTGACTGTACCTCTCAAGGTTCTTTCATTAATATATTGTAAATTTCACTACTTTTGTAAAAATTTACAATATATTTTTTTGTGCCTGTAACCTGTCATTCAAGCGCTTGATGCCCAATCATCTGAATATTTCTAAACAACTCCGCACCCGGAAAACCCCGGGTCCGTTGGTTCGTTGTTTTGCCGTCTTGCTTTTGGCAGCAGGTATCCTGCATCCCGCCAAGATGCTGGCCCAGGAGGAATACCTGGAAGAAATGGTCATTTACTTTTCGGTACCGCGAATCGGAGGCACCGATATTTCTGCGGTAATCGGAGAACATGATGTCTATTTATCGGTTCCGGAATTATTCGATTTTCTAAAGATCAAGAATACCTACACCGCCGGGTTTGATTCCGTTTACGGCTTTTTCATCACAGAAGACGCCCCGTACAACATAGACCGTGTTAACCATAAAATCACCTACAGGGACAAAGAATTTACCTTGAAATCCGGAGATCTGATCCGTACCGAAACCAATCTTTATTTAAAGTCCAATTATTTCGGACAGGTATTCGGACTTGATTGTTCATTCAGTTTCAGAAGCCTTTCCGTTACAATGAACACC
>RZYY01000400.1 GCA_009930115.1 Sphingobacteriia bacterium
CAGGTGGGTCTTGGGGTCGTCAACCGGCATCCGGCTGTTTTCTGTCATGGCAACCAATAACAGCACAAACGCAGCCAACGCCCCTATCAAATACGAAATCGTGCTATCGAATTGCAGCGTGCTGAAGATGTCGTAAAACGAAGTATGCCCTGTGAAAAGCGCTAATGATCCCATTACAATAAAAAATGCCGGCTCGATCAACATTGAAAACAAGGCCTCACGACTGGCGCCCATGCCTTCGAAACTACTTCCGGTATCCAGTGCTGCGATGATCATTAAAAATTTTCCCATACCTAAAATGTAGGCAAACATAACAAAATCCCCTTCAAAGGATATTATCCCCGGTAAATGGCCGTGTGGTAACATTAAAATGGCCATAATGACCGAAGCAAAATACACGGTGGGCGCTATTTTGAAAAGCTGGCTTGTTGTTGTGCTAAATACTGTCCCTTTCCGCAGTAGCTTGATAATATCTTTTATGGGTTGCAGAATACCCGGCCCTTTTCGCCCCGAAGCAAGGCTCTTGGTGCGCACAACAATACCCATAAAAAAAATACTTGCGCAAAAAATGATAATTAAACTTATCATACTATAATTGATTGATAAACTTTCCAAAATTGTTGATGATTGAAATAATTAATGGAAATAAAGATACCAGTGTGATAAATAAAAATCCATAAAGAATATAATATTGTATATTTCCATTCTGAATAAAAACAAACCGGTTAAGTACTTTTTTATACCAGGAAATCGGTTTATCGATCAGCCAGGTTTCGAGTTTGTCGAAAGGGTGCGTGAACTGATAGATTTTAGCGGGGTAAAGGGTTTCGGCCAATTTTTTTTCTTTATGAATCGAAAGAAGGGGCTCTGCCAGCTTTCTGTAACTGCGGATAAATGAAGATGCTGTGTATTGTGCCTTGGGTATGCTGCCTGTATACCCGCAACTCCATGTTTCGTATTCGCATAATGCTTTACTTCTCATGCTTTTTTTCCTTATGAAAAGAAATAGCAGAATGATTAAAATAAAACCTAGCGAGACCCCTCCGACAACGACGATGTTTTGGATTGTCAGGGCAACGCTGTTCATCGGAATTATGGGGCTCCCCTTCATAAACAATGTGGTAACTTGTACCAGTGTATCCGAGAAGAGAAAGGGTAAAACACCAATAAGAAGTATGGCAGAAGCGATGATATATAAGGGAACAACAGTAAGAGCGGTTTCTGTTTTTTCTGTTTTCGTGTGGCTACGGTTGTTCCCTAAAAAAACCTTTGTAAAGGATAAATTCTGAAACAAAACCGTTAAAAGGGGGCAAACCACAAATGGCTAACGCGGCAATCAGAAATAACCAGGTGGTAT
>RZYY01000401.1 GCA_009930115.1 Sphingobacteriia bacterium
CATACAGGAGAGTCCGGATTTGGGTTTTATGTTGTATGATATGGATTTTTCAGACCCTGAAAATCCTCAGGCCATGTTTTACCGCCCGCAAATGAAATACGGGGTAATTGAAGTTCCACCAATTGATAGCGAGGAGGTACGACGATGATATTGCAAGCGTTATATGACTATTACCAGCGAAAAGCTGCTGATCCGGAAAGCAACATTGCGCCGAAAGGGTATGAATGGAAAGAAATCCCTTTCATAATTGTGATTGATAAAGAAGGCAACTTCATTAATCTTGAGGATACCCGTTCAGGGGAAGGGAGGCTGAGACGGGCAAAATCATTTTTGGTTTTGAAAACCAAAGGGCGCCCCGGTTCAAAAGCATCTGAAATTGCTAATGTTTTATGGGATCACTGGGGATATGTTTTAGGCCAACCCAAAGATGCGACTGAGAAAGCACAAGGAGATGCAATAAAACAAAACAATACATTTGTTTCCCAAATAATACAAATTTCAAAGAAATATCCTGCTAACGATCAATTTGCAGCTGTCTGTAAATTTTATGAAAACGGAGATTCTATTCCATCACTTCTTCAGCAAGAAAACTGGAAAGAATGTTACAAAATTCCTGGTTGTAACCTTTCATTTCGTATTGTAGGTGAATCTGGCATTGTTGCCGAACATGATGATCTACGCAAAGATGTTGAGGCTGACAATTTTTCAGATGATCTGGAACAAACACAAGGTACTGATGGTGTATGTTTGATCACTGGAGAAAAATTGCCAATTGCCATTCTTCATTCAGCAACGTCAATACCAGGGGGGAAAAGCGGTGGTAAACTCGTTGGTTTCCAGAAAAATTCGGGTTACGATTCTTACAATAAAGAACAAGGACTTAATGCACCCGTTTCGAAAAAGGCTGAAGATGCTTATACAACCGCTTTGAATGTTTTACTCGGAAAAGATTCAAAGAACAAATTCAATATTGCTGATACCACGGTCATTTTCTGGTCACAAAAACAAAACGACTTTGAAAATCAATTTTCATTCTTTTTTTCTGCACCTGCAAAAGACGATCCAGATCAAAATATCAGAGAAGTAAAAGCTTTGTTTGAATCCATTCACACGGGTAAGTTAAATGCCGAAGGCGATACCCAATTTTACATTCTGGGATTAGCTCCAAATGCAGCCCGAGTATCCATTCGTTTTTGGAAAACTGGCAAGGTTGTTGACTTCGCAACGAATATTGCGAAGCACTTTGAAGATTTGGAAATTGTTCGAAGTAAAAATGATCAAAAGGAATACTTCTCTCTATTCAATCTGCTTTCTAATGTTTCCTTTGAATTTAAGGTAGATAATATTCCTC